>NZ_JBEZKA010000036.1:0-64451 GCF_040651435.1 Streptomyces sp. NPDC048479 | reverse complement strand
CGGAAGCCGACAGATCTACTCCAAGGCAACTGTGGCCAGTTGTCGCACGGGTCAGGCTCCGGCCCCCGACGGCACTCCAGGAGTCTCACAGTTGTCGTAGTACCCGCCCCAGGGCACCGAGGGTCCGGTCAGCGCCGGCCGGTTCCGGTGCGGCCGCAGCACTGCGGCGACCGGCAGCCCGTCCTCGTCGAGATCGACACCGTGATTGGGTACGTCATTGCCGCCCGCCCAGTACGGGCTCGCCTCGATGATCGTGGCGACCTTGAGCCCCGCATCGGTCTCCTTGGGCCGCAGGATCCGCATCCGGACGGTGTCGCGCCTGCCGTCACCGTCGCTGTCCGTCGCCGTCTCGATGTCCACCTGCTGTAACACCGCGTCGGCGCGGGAGAAGACGGGCTGCGTCCGGTTGCCGACGATCCTCAGCGCCGGATCGTCCGCCTGCGCGACGGGGGCGGGCAGCGCCGCCGGCAACGAGGCAGCGATGGCCATGACGCCCAGCCTCCGTACCGTACGGACAACAGTGGGTCTCGCCATCGTGCCTCCAGGGCCCGGGAAGTGACGATCACGCGGGAAGCGCGCGCACATTCCACCGCGTGTGCGCGCCCGGCGCCAGACCCCCTCCCGTCACGCGCGGCCCGCGGCCCGCGCGGTCCTGGGTTCCAGGTCGCAGGCGATGCTGCGCAGCGTCCGTCCACCGGGGAAGCTGACGCCGACGGCCTCGTGGGTCATCCCGGAGACTTCTCCTCCTGGGGGCCGAGCGCGTGGTGCGAGGCGGAGCCGCCGGTGAGGGTGGTGCTGACATTGCCCTCCTCGCCCGGCTCGACGACCAGGAACTGGCCCATCATGCCCTGGTCTTCATGGCGCAGGACATGGCAGTGGTACATGTACGGCGTCTTGTCGTCGGTGAGCGTGTCGAACCGGACCGCGAGCTTGATCGTGCCCGTGACCGGCAGGAATGCGGTGTCCTTGGGGCCCCGCATATGGGCGGGCGGTTCCCCGCCGTTCACCTCGAGTACGTTGAACGTGGCGCCGTGCAGGTGGAAGGCGTGCAGCCAGCCGTCGCCGCGCTCGATCTCCCAGATCTCGGTGGCTCCGGCCGCCACCACTTCGTCGACCCGGTTCATGTCCATGGTCTTGCCGTTGATCTGGATACCGACGAACGTGAATTTTCTCGTCTTTGCGGAGCCGGGGACCTCGATCGCCGCCGGAGCACCGGCGATCTGCGTGGGCAGCGCGGGGGAGTCCTTCAGGGTGGCGGCGGCGCGCAGCGCGATGATGTCGAAGGTGTCGTCCCCACCCACGAAGCGCCTGTCGGGGAAGCCGATGCCCAGATCCGGCTTGAAGCTGTGCAGCACGGCCTCCTCACCGGGCTTGAACTCGACGACGATCTCGGCGCGTTCGCCGGGGGCGAGCCGCAGCCGGGTGAGCGCCTGCGGGCGTTTGAGTACGCCGTTGTCGGTGGCGACGAGATGGAAGCTCCGGTCGCCGGGGAAACCGAGCTGGTAGATCCGCGCATTGGAGCCGTTGAGCAGCCGGAGGCGTACGCGGCGTGTGGTGACCTCGAAGTACGGATCGTAGATGCCGTTGACCAGGATGGTGTCCCCGAGCACGCCCATGTTGTCGACGGCGGCGATGTCGTCGCTGAGGCTGGTCTCGCTGAAGTCGAGTGATCCGTCGTCGTGGAAGTTCTTGTCCTGGATCACCAGGGGTATGTCGTCGATTCCGTACGCGGACGGCAGGCCGTTACGGTCCGACTCCTCGTCGTCGAGGATGATCATCCCGGCGACGCCGCGGTACACGTGCGAGCCGGTGGAGCCGTGCGGGTGCGGGTGGTACCAGAGGGTGGAGGCGGGCTGCCGCACGGTCCACTGAGGCCGCCAGGTCGCGCCGACGTTGATCGTCTGGTGCGGGCCGCCGTCCGTCGAGGCGGGCAGATGCATGCCGTGCCAATGCAGGGTGGTGGGCTCGGGCAGGTTGTTGCGTACGTTCATGGTCACCTTGTCGCCGCGGCGGGCGCGCAAGGTGGGGGCGAGGTAACTGCCGTTCGCGCCCCAGGTGTCGGTCTTCTTCCCGGGGAGGAGTTCGGTGCGGCCCGGGGCGAGTGTGAGGTCGTACCGCTTGCTCCCGTCGCCGGATGGGGACGGGTCGAGGAGCGGGGGGATTTTCAGCCGGCGTGTGAAGTCGAGCGTGCCGGTATTGCTGAGTTCGTGTCTGTTGTACGCCACAAGCCAGTTGGTGGCCCAGCCCGCGCCGGCCAGCAGTGCCGCACCTCCCATGCTCAGCAACAGGCGACGACGACCTAAGCGTGCAGTGGACATGGTGAGCATTCCCCCGTACGGACAGCGTGGTGTGCAGGTCGGTGGAGCTCATGGGCATGCCGGTGGAGCCGGGGCGGCTTGCTTGCCGCCCGCCATGGCGATCAGGAGTCTGCACCAGGCCGGTCGGGGCGTCCTCGTGCGCTGCCTGCTGCTCGGCGCTCACTGCTGGGCAGCGGGCACGAGCCCGGGGGCGACCTTGAAGGAGATGTTCTCCATGAGCGGTTTGGACTTGGTGTTGTGGAAGGCGGCGATACGCCACTGGCCGTCTGCCTCACGGACCATGGTGTACGTCTGGACCTTGCTGAGCTTCTTCGGCTGCTTGCCCCTGTAGGTGTCGCCGCGGCCGGTGACCACGGCGGTGTCGGGCCCGAAGAAGCGGATGTCCAGGATCTCGTCGGCGAGCCGGGTGCCCTTGACGAAGCCGGAGAACAGGGTGCGGTGGCTTTCGGTGATGTCGCTGCGGCCCCGGTAGTGGGTGCCGAGGAAGGTGGTGTAGGTCGCGTCGGCGGTGAACAGCTCGCCGTAGGCGTCGGCGTCGTGCAGGCGCCAGGTCTCGACGAGGGAGGCGATGACGGTGGAGATCGCGTGCTGGTCGTTGGTGGCGTCCATCAGATGCTCCAGGTGGTTGCGCTCCGCTGAAGATTGCATGACTGCAATATATGCGTGCATGCATGTGTGCGCAACGGGGTTCCATGGACATGGGTGAATCTGCAGGTGGGTGGGGTGACCGGGGGCCCGCGAACCCTGGTAGAGGCAGGGTGAGGCTCACGCACGGAGGCCGATTACCGTGGTGGCATGACCACGAACAGCCGACCGGACGACTGTCTGCGGGCCTGGCGCGGCCTCGTGCGGCCCCAGGACATCCATGCGGCCGCTGCAGGCGCGAGCCCGGCCGAAGTCCAGCCGCAGGACGACGCGCGCGTTCTCCTGGACCCGGCCGGCCGGCCCTTCCGCCTGTTCGTCCAGGGGTGACCGGAATGGGCAGCCGGGCAGTCAGAGAGGTCGTACTGATCAGGCGGGCAACCGCCCGGGACGCGAAGCGGCTTACGCGGCTGGTGCGTAACTCCCGTGCGTACGAGGGCCCGTACGCGCCGATGATCGCCGGATACCGGGTGGGACCCGACTACATCGAGACCCACCGGGTATTCCTCGCCGTCGGCGATGACGAGAGAGTGCTCGGCTTCTACGCCCTCGTACTGTCCCCGCCGGAACTCGACCTGATGTTCGTCGCCGATGCCGCACAGGGACTGGGTATCGGCAGGCAGCTGATCGAGCACCTGGTCGGCGAAGCGCGCAGCGCCGGGCTCTCCAGTGTCCGTATCGTCTCGCATCCGCCGGCGGAGGGCTTCTATCGCAGTGTGGGAGCGAACCGGATCGGCACAGTGAGCGCGAATCCACCCGCGGTGATGTGGGACCGGCCTGACATGGTCCTGCCGATCTCCTGACCGCCGCCTGCGGGAACTGCCGTCCGCGGCACGCCCGGTGGGGTCACGCGCACGGCTGCCCGTACACGGCCGCTGCCTCTTTCGGCTGCGAGCCGGGTGGGTGGAAGGCGACTTGAATCCGCCGAGGACTTCCGACCTATGAACTGCCGGTCTCCGGGTGCGGCACGTACCGGCCGGCCCCAGCCGTGCCTGAGCGGCTGTCAGCCCTCGGTCGACCGACCGACTTTCATTCTTTCAGGTGATCACGGCCTGTCGCTGCATCTGATGGAGGCGGCGCTGGCCACGATGCCAGCGTGATCAACGGGATGTGCCATGTCGCGCTGAAGCGCCGCGCCTCAGTTCTGCTGCCCCTGGCGGCGGCCCTGCTCGCCGCACAGCCTGCGGCCGACGCCGCTGCTGCTGACGCCGCTGCTGCTGACGCCGCTGCTGTTGACGCCGGCGGGTACCCGTCCTCGGTGGCCGAGCGGCGCGTGTCGGTGTATCTGGACAGCATCCGTGACCGGCCGGAGGAGCTGGCGTCGTTCTTCCGTGCACTGCCCAAGGGCGGCGATCTGCACAGCCATCTGTCCGGTGCGGCATCGACCGAGCTGCTGATGGACCTGGCCGTGGCGGATGGTCTGTGCATCGAGAACGTCACTCAGCGGGCTCTGCCCCCGCCGTGCCCGGCAAACAGTCGGCCCGCCGCCGAGTTGGGTAGCGATGCGGGGTTTCGGCAGCAGGTCCTGCGCGCCTGGTCGATGCAGGACTTCACGCCGGGCGAGGAGTCCGGACACGACCATTTCTTCGCCACCTTCGGCAAGTTCGGCGAGGCGACCTGGCGGCATCCCGGGAAGCTGCTGGCCGAGGTGTCGAACACGGTGGCCGAGCAGAACCAGTTCTACCAAGAGCTGATGATCACTCCGAACAGTCAGGGCGCCAGGGAGCTCGCCGACCGGGTCGGCTACGACGCAAACTTGTCGCGGCTGCACGAGAAGCTGCTGGCCGACGGCGCCATGGACCGGGTCGTGCGGCAGGCGCAGACCGAAGCCGACCAGGGCCTCGCGGAGTTCCGTGCCACCGCCCACTGCGACAGTGCGAAGCCGGATCCGGGCTGCGCGGTGCCGTTCCGGTTCATCTCCCAGGTGTCGCGGAACAGCGCTCCCGAGCGGGTTTTCACGCAGATGGTGCTGGCCATGGAACTGGCCGAACGCGACCCGCGGTTCGCCGCGGTGAACCTGGTGCAGCCGGAGGACGGGGCCGTATCGCTGCGGGACTACAGCCTGCACATGCGTATGCTCGGCCATCTGCATCGTGTCTATCCCCGGGCACACATCACCCTGCACGCAGGTGAACTGGCGCCCGGTCTGGTCAAGCCCGAAGACCTGCGCTTCCATATCGCCGAGGCGGTGATCGTCGCCCATGCGGAGCGCATCGGCCACGGTGTCGACGTCCGGCACGAGGACAGGGCCGACGAACTGCTGCAGACGATGGCAGCCCGTCGTGTCGCCGTGGAGGTCCCGCTCAGCAGCAACGACCAGATCCTCGGGGTCTCGGGTCCTGAACATCCCTTCCCGCTCTACCGGCAGCGCGGCGTCCCGGTCGTGCTGGCTACGGATGACGCGGGCGTCTCCCGGATCACCATCAGCGACGAGTACCTGCGCGCGGCCCGCTCGTACGACCTGTCCTACAGGGAACTGAAGGACCTGGCGCGCGCCTCGCTCGACTACGCGTTCCTGCCGGGCCGCAGCCTGTGGCGCACCCCGGACGGCTACCGCTCCGTGCGCGAGTGCGTTGCGGATCGTCCCGGGCCGCGCGCACCGGGACCGGGCTGTGCGGCGTTCCTCGCGGCGAACGCGAAGGCAGCGGTGGAATGGCGGCAGGAGGCGGCGTTCAAGGCCTTCGAGCGCCGGATTCTCGCGCCCGTCCGCAACTGAGTGCTCCTGCCGCGCTGGGCAGCCACATTGACGCTGGAGTGTTTGATGCGCACATGCCTACCGGTCTTCACCCTTGCGTTGGTTGCGGCAGCACTGATGGCATTGTCGGGGTGCGACGGCACCCCGGTCGAGACGAGCGCCGCAGCCGCCCGCGCCCCTACGCCGGCGGCCAAGGAGTTTTCCGGTCCGGTCGATGTGGGCGGCGGTCGCAAGATCTATCTGCACTGCAAGGGAAACGGGAGCCCCACGGTCATTCTGGAATCCGGGTTCCACGACTCGTCGGACACCTGGAACGTGACCGATACGCGGCCGCCCGTGCCGAATTCCCCGGCGGTCTTCCCCGGTGTCGCAATGTTCACCCGTGTCTGTGAATACGACCGGCCCGGAACCATCCGGTACACGGAGCCCCCCACACTCACCGCCCGCAGCACGCCCGTGACCGGGGCGCGCTCCTTGACGGGCATGGTCAGTGATCTCAACAAGGTGCTGACCGCGGCGAAAGTCCCCGGTCCGTACCTGCTCGTCGGTCACTCCTTCGGAGGAATGGTCACGCGGTTGTACGCCCAGAGCCATCCGAAGCAGACAGCCGGACTTGTCTTCGTCGACGCCTTCGGAACGAACATGAAGCCGTTCTTCGGCAAGGACTGGACTGCCTACCTGGAGTTGCTCAACCATCCAGGTACAGCCTTCGACGCAAAACGTGGCTTCGAGACCATTGACGTCGACGGCGCAATTGAAGCAGTTACCGGAGCACAGCCGATGCCGGATGTACCCGTCGCGGTTCTCAGTAAGGCGAAGCCCTTCGCTGTTCCGCCCCGCACCCCGAAGTCTCTCCTGACAAGTCTTGAGCGGGCCTGGCCGAAAGTTCAGCAGGCTCTGGTGGATCTGGGGCCGCAGACCCCTCATTTCCTGGCCACCGGAAGCGATCACTATGTGCAGATCCATGATCCTGACCTGACGATCAGTGCGATCAGGCTTGTCGTCGGCCGCGTCAGGAGCGGGTCGTAGGATCAGCATCGGTCCATGGCCTGATGATCTTGTCGGCGGGTGGTTCCTCGCTGCTGGGCCTGACGGCCGCGAAAGGCAGAGCTCTCGAGCGGTTCTTCCCCTGGTCGGGAATCCGATACGCGACCGCCACGGTCTCGACGGCCCCCGAGCGCCAGGCCGTCGGGATCGACGACGCGGTTGGTCCAGCGACAGGTGCCGATGTCGGCGACGAGGGAGTGCGGGTTGGCGCCCGCGGCACTGCGGTCACTGTCGGGTGAGCCACTCGCTGTACCACGCGAGGGTGGCGTCCAGTGCCTCGGTGAGCGGTGTGTGGTGCACACCGAAGGTCTCCTCGAAGGCCGACGAGTCCACGATCTGGGGCTCGGTGTGTTGGTAGAACATCTCGGCGTACTCGGCCATAAACACGTCGTCGAAGGGGCCGAAGGGGCGGGCCTCGGCGAGGATCATTGCACTCAAGGGCCGCTCGACGCGCTCTTCGATCATGGCGTGGATCTGGCGGGTGGTGAGGGCGGGCGCGGTGGGCAGGTGCCAGACGCGGCCATCGCCTTCCGGGCGTTCGCCCAGTGTGGCCAGGCCCGCGGCGACGTCATCGATGTACGTGTAGCTGTGCGGCAGATCGATGTCGCCCAGGCCCAGGATCTCGCCGCTGGTCAGCGCTCCGGGGAAGACGGCGCCGCCGAGGGTGGAGCTGACCACGCCGGGGCCGACGAAGTCGGCGGAGCGGCCCAGGACCACACGGGCGCGGCCGGCGCGGTGGGCGGCGAGGTACTTCTCGTCGAGGTCGGCGCGCATACGGCCCTTGCGGGTCGTCGCCTTCCACGGAGTGTCCTCGGTCATCACCGCGCCGCCGGTCTCGCCGTACGGGTAGAGGGTATCGAGCACGACCAGCCGCGCGCCGCCGGCTTCCGCCGCGCCCAGGACAGCTTCCTGGATGCGGGGCATCACCTCGACCTGCAGGTGATAGCCGACATTGACGCAGTGGTAGACGACGGCGGCACCGGCGACGGCGGCCCTGGCTCCCTCGGCGGTGCTGACGTCGGCGGCGTACCGATCCACACCCGTGACCGCCGGTCCGTCGGCCTTGCGGTCGACGAGGCGAACCGCGTGACCGCGGCGCACCAGCTCCTGGGCGAGCGCGGTGCCCGCAGGCCCTGAGCCGAGTACTGCGTGGAGGTCGTATGCAGCAGCAGACATGGCGTCTTCCGTCTCTTCTGTAGGTTATGGATGCTTGCTCTAGTTAGAGACTGTAACTCTAATAACAGTCTCTAGCAAGATGGTGTGTCGGAGGCAGTCGAAAGGCTCGCGTTGTCACTGGAGAGAGGAAAGCCGCCCCTGGCCTACGGCGCCCGGGGCCTGAAGGGGCCGCTACCGCGGCGGGCGTGAGGGGACGGGGGCGTGCACGGGCAGGCGTGCGCGGAAATCGCGGAAGGTGAGGCAGCGCGGCGTCCCGGTCGTGCCGCGCCGCGGCCTGTGGCGCACTGCCGGACGGCTACCGCCTGGCAGTGCGAGTGCGAGTGCGTCGCGGATCGTCCCGGGCTGCGCGAACCGGCCCCGACTGTGCGGGGTTTTGGTTGTGGTGAGGGCCCGTCGGGTGGTCGACGGGCCCTCATTTCCGGCCGGGCGTCACAACGCCACGTGAGGCACTCGGCGAACTTCTCGTGAGTGAACTGATCCTGGGGCTCTGCGTGCGCGCGGGCGACAGGATTCGAGGGCGGGGGCGGTGGCGACCTGCCGTTGAAGGCCGCGGCCGGGTCCAGCAGCGGACAACCGGCGCCGCGGTCCTGGGAGTGCGGGGCCGGACCGTCTCCCGACAGCCCGGGCCGGCGGTTGGGGCCAGCGGTTGGGACTATTCGGCGTCCGGGCCCTGCGCTCGCACCTGCTGAACGTGTTCGAGGGAGTCGCGCAGGTCGCTCAGCCACGTGTCCGCGTTGCGCTGTACCAGGCGGACGCACCAGGCGAGGGCTTCGCTGCGGCTTCGGGCGACGCCGCCGGCGATCAGGGTGTCGAGCGTCTGACGCTCGGGCTGGCGCAGCCGCGTCATCACCGGCGCGGACACCGTGGTGTACATGGCGCGCTTGCCGCCGCACTCCACACCCCACGAGACCTTGCGCCCGAACCGGTGCTCGGCCTCGCGCGCGACCCCGATGCGTTCATCGCGGGTGCGTTCCCGGAACTCCGAGATGCGCCCGTCCAGGGAAGCCTCGCGTTCCACCTCGGATGCCTCCGTGGCGAGGTCGGGCTCCGGGATCCGGCCGATGACCGTGATCTCCTCACGGTCCACGGTGACGTCCAGGAGTTCGGCGAAGAGTCCTTCCGGCAGCCGCCCGGCGAACCAACCGCGCAGCGCCTGTTCCTGCTCGTTGGTAATCATGTAATCCAGATTACGCCGCTGCTTCCTTGAGGGAAGAGGGTCAGCCCACGGCGTAACGCAGGTCCCGCCTCCGGTGTCCAGCGGCGGCACACCAAGAGCTCGCGTGTCGCTGGAGCCCGGCCTAGAGTTGCGTATATCAGAGCAGAACGGCAGATACCGCCTGCCTGCATCTCTGGGAGGGCATATGGCCCGTATCTCGCTGACGGTGGACGGCCAGGACCGGACCGCGTGCAGACCTTCCTGGGCGTGCTCGAACTCCTCGGGTCCGAGCTGCGTTCCGACGTCTACTGGGCGGGTCGGCTCACGCTCTGCGGTAGTCAGGACGACCTGGAACGGTACGACCGCGTCTTCGCCGCGTACTTCGCGCAGCAGCCGCAACCCGGTGACCGGGCGCGTCGCGTCCCGGAGCCCACGCCACTCCTTCGCCTGGTGGCCGCGGAGGCTGCCATGTCCGCCGAAGGGGAGGAGGACGGCGCGGCGCTGCCGGCAGCCGCCTTGGCCAGCTCGGCGGAGGTCCTGCGCCACCGCGACATGGCCGGGCTGTCCGCGCCCGAGCGGGCACAACTGCGGCGGCTGCTCGCGGCGTTCTCGTTGAGCGGTGAGCCGCGCCGCACCCCACGTCTGCGTCCGGCCCGGCGTGGCGGCGTCGATCCCAGGCGCACCGCCCGTGAGCTGCTGCGCCGTGGCGGGGAACCGGCCCGGCTGCGCCACCGTGCCCCCGCCACCAAGCCGCGCCCCACTGTGCTGCTGCTGGACGTGAGCGGCTCGATGGCCCCGTACGCGGACGCGCTGCTGCGCTTCGCGCACGCCGCCACCCACGGGCCGCAGTCCCGTACCCAGGCCGAGGTGTTCACCATCGGCACCGCTCAGATGCGGCGGCTGCGCCGACTGGCGCACCGGGTGGTGTGGGCCAACCCGCTCAAGGCGCGCCAGGGATACGCGCCGCTCGCGGCCGGTATGGCGGCGGCGCTGCCCAGCGTCGACGCGTTCGTCGAGGGGCACAGCCTGGGTGCGCTGGAGCGCCTGGCAGCAGTGGTGAGAGGTGCGTGCGATGCGTGAGATCCTCCCTGCGCTCAGCCGCTGGTACGAGGCCGGAACGCCCTTCGGGCTCGCCACCGTTGTCGCGGTCAGCCGCAGTGCGCCGCGCGGCCCCGGCGCGGCAATGGCGGTGGGGCCGGACGACGAAGTCGTGGGCAGCGTCTCCGGCGGCTGTGTGGAGGGGGCCGTTTTCGAACTCGCCAAGGAGGTCGTGGAGTCCGGTCAGGCACAGCTGCAGGCCTTCGGCTACAGCGACGAGGACGCGTTCGCCGTCGGGCTCACCTGTGGCGGTGAGATCACGCTCCTCGTACGCTCCGTGTCGGCCGCCGTCGACACCTCGTTCGGCGAGGTCGCAGCGTCCGTCGCCGAGCACCGCCCGGTGGTGGTCGCAACGGTGATCGACGGTCCTGCCCAGCGCGGCGCCACGCTCGCCGTGTGGCCCGAGTCGGTGTCCGGCTCGCTGGGATCGAGCGGCCTCGACGCGGCGGTCACCGCCGACGCGCGCGGAGAGCTGGCCCAAGGAGCGACGGGCCGGCGGCACTACGGCCCGCACGGCGAGCGGCGCGAGGACGACGTCACCGTGTTCCTGCAGTCCTTCGCGCCGCCACCGAGGATGCTGGTCTTCGGCGCGATCGACTTCGCCGCCGCGGTGGCCCGGATCGGCGCGTTCCTCGGCTACCGGGTCACGGTGTGCGACGCGCGCCCGGTCTTCGCCGACCCCCGCCGATTCCCGGACGGGGTGGAGGTGGTGGTCGACTGGCCGCACCGGTATCTGCGCGACACGGATGTCGACGCGCGGACCGTGATCTGTGTGCTCACCCACGACCCGAAGTTCGACGTTCCACTGCTCGAGGTCGCTCTGGACTCGCCGGCCGCCTACATCGGCGTGATGGGCAGCCGTCGCACGCACGAGGACCGACTGGCGCGGCTGCGGGAGAGGGGACTCGTCGAGACGGAGCTGGCGCGGCTGCGCTCGCCCATCGGCCTCGACCTCGGCGCCCGTACACCCGCGGAAGTGGCCGTCTCGATCGCGGCGGAGATCGTTGCTCTGCGCTGGGGCGGCAGCGGCAGCCCGCTGGCGGAGACAGCCGGAGCTATCCACCGTCCGCGTCTGAGGCCGGTGTGAGGAGGAGACCATGGAACTGCAGAACTCGTTCACCGTCCCTGTCCCCGTCGACGAGGCGTGGCGGGTGCTCCTCGACATCGAGCGGGTCGCCCCGTGCATGCCGGGTGCCACCGTGGACAGCGTCGAAGGCGAGACCGTCAACGGAGCCGTGAAGGTGAGGGTCGGCCCGATCACCGTGACCTACCGCGGCACCGCGACCTTCCAGGAGAAGGACGAGTCGGCACACCGGGTCGTCCTTGCCGCTCAAGGCAAGGAAGTCCGGGGCCAGGGCACGGCACGGGCCACCGTGACCGGAACGCTGGCCGATCGTGACGGGGGGACGGACGTCAATGTCGTCACCGATCTGACGATCACCGGACGGCCCGCGCAGTTCGGCCGCGGAGTCATGGCCGAAATCGGCGACAAGCTCATCGGCCGGTTCGCGGACTGCCTGTCGCAGCAGCTGGCCGGCGCGGAACCGGCTACCGACGGGCCCGCCGAGGCTGCCGCGAAGCCCAACGACAAAGAGCCCAACGACAAAGAGCCCAACGGCAGAGAGCCCAGCGGCACGGAGCCTTCCGTGGCCGCGGGTGCCGGAACGCGCGAGGCGGAGCCGATCGATCTCCTGCGTACGGCGGGAATGCCGATCGCCAAGCGTGTCGCGGGAGCCCTCGTTGTTGCCGCTCTCGCCGCGCTGACGCTCATCCTCATCCGCAGAATGCGATGACCGGCGCCGCCCTGCAGGGCTGACACCGGGCCCCTGAAATGGGTGGACACGCAGCGCCCCGGACGGTGGGACGAGGCGTCGTCCATAGCGAGACAGCGCTCGACGTCGATGAAGCGACCTGGGCTCGCGGCCGTGGCCGGGCCCTGGCCGGGTCCCTGCCCGTCCCCGACGACCCCTTCTTCAACAACCCGGCACGCGTGACCGCCGCACTGCATCACCTCGACGAGCTCATCGCTGATCTCCAGTCCGTGTAAGGGCGATGCCCCGGTGTGAGCCGGGTCGGCGGATCAACAGCAGTGGTATTGACGGGAGTTGGCCACCGGTTCCAGAATGACACGTCATTCCGTAGCAGGGAGGGACCCGGTCGTGGCGCAGGGCATGGCGGACAAGCGGGAGGCGATACTGCGCGCGGCGGGCAAGGTGTTCGCCGAGCGTGGCTACCACGCGACCGGCATCTCCGACATCGCCCGAGAGCTCGGGGCTGGGCACGGCACGTTCTACCGGTACTTCAAGAACAAGGAGGACATCGCGCGCAGTGTGGTCTCGCGCGCGCTGGGCCAGGTCATGGATGCCCTCGCCGACGAGGACCCCGGCTCCTGCCAGTCGGTGGCGCAGTACCGCGAACAGGTCCGGCGCATCGGCCACAAGCTCTTCGACCTCGTGGTGGCGGAACCCGCGCTGTGCCGCATTCTCTTCTACGACGCCATCGCGATCGACCGGGCCGAGCCGGATCTGGCAGGCAAGGCGATGGAAGCGGCGGCTCAGTACACGGCTGCCTTCATTCGCAACGGGCAGGACCGCGGCTTCCTGCGGCGCGATCTCGACGCTCACGTGGTCGGCCTCGCGGTGAACGGAATGATCGTGACCGGGGCGGTTCGGCTGCTGCATGCGCAGGATCCCGGCGCCATGCGTGATCCATGGATTCGCACGGTGGAGTCGCTCATGTTCGACGGCCTCGGCTCCCGCTGAGCCGCAGGCCCGCAAGGACCGCTCATTTCTTCTGCCTTGAGAACGGAATGACGTGTCATTCCGGAAAGGGAGCGCGATGGTCCAGGTGGATGTCTTCTGGTCCTATGGGATAGGCGCGAGTTTTGCGACCGCCGCCGCCCATCAGCTCGGGACCGGCAACGGCCGTGCAGGGCACGGCGGCCGGTGGTCCAACCCCTACCTGATGGGGACCGTCCTCTACTGCGCGGTGCTGTTCGCGCCCAGCGGCGCATGGCTCCTCTGGGGCTTTCCGGACTGGGAGACGATGCAGGTCGCAAGCGGCCACAGCTCGCTGCCCGGCTGGCTCGTCGCGCTGTTCGCCGCGACGAACGTGAGTCAGGGTGTGCTCGGCTTCCGGGTTGCGGAGCGGCTCATCGCCTCGGGCCGGGTGTACGCGGCTTTCCTGCAGGCGGGGGTCGGATACACCGGCATGTTCTTCATCCTTGTCCACGGCTGGGACGGCCGTGGGTACCAGCGGTTCTTCTCCGCCGACCGGGAGACGTTCGCGGCGGCGTGGCCGGAGCAACCCGGAGCGGGAGAGGCCCTGTCGCGTGCGGGCGACTGGCTCACCTCGCCGGTCGCGCTGACGCTGTACGCCATGGGCGTGGCACTCGTCCCGGTCATGCTGGCGCTGATGGCCTTCTGGATCCGCTCCGGCCAGCGCGATACGGGCGCCGAAACAGTGACGGGCCGCTTCCGCATCCTCGGCGCCGTGCTGGGGGCGGTCTTCGGGGTGGCGCTCGGCACGGCTGTCGTTGCCTCGGTCCTGGTGCACCTGCTGGGCTGGTGGTTCGGCGTCCCGGTCGCGGTCCTTCTCGCGGCGCTCCTCGTCGTACGACGGGGTGGTGCGGCCGATCGCGCCTTCACGATGCTTGCGCTGCCGGGCCGTCACGGCGGCCGGGGACGGAGGGTCCTCGCCACGGGGGACTGACCTGACCGTCATCGGCAGATCTGCACCGCGGCCGGCGCCGGGGTAGCGGCCCCTCGCCCAGGTCCGGCGCGCTGCCGGACCTGGGCCGCTCCCACCGGACCTCACCGGCTTCGTCCACCGGTGCCGAGCAGCGTCACCCCGCACCGCAGTGGACCGTGGCCGCCGCCCAGTCCGCATGGTCGTGGGCGTTGCCGTCGCCGCCGTCGGTCACCCGCAGCCGGAGCTTCTGTGCGCCGGCCACTTTGGCCTCGACGGCGACAGCCGCGTCCTCGTTGGTGAGCAGCCGGCTCGAGTGGACGCGCTCGCCGTCGGCGTAGACCTCGAAGACGACGCTGCCGTACGGGTCCGCCTCGTCGTCGAGACCGGCCTTGGCGGTGAACGTCGAGCAGTTGCCGCCCAGGAAGACCTCCACGCCCGAGTCGGCGTGCACGCCCAGGCCGTGCTCGTACGTCGTACCGCCGATCGTGAGGGTCTGTCCGTCGCCGGGGGCGGATTCGCCGTTGCTGGTGTTGCGCTCGACCGGGCCCCAGCCGTTGTCGGCGGTGATGAAGTCCATCGTGGACACATGCACATCACCGCGCGGCGGGGGCGGTGTTCCCTCGACATCGACGGTTGCCCTGCTGTCCACCCGCGCCCCGCCGGTGGAGGAGGCGGAGACCTGGGCGGCGACGGGCCGCATGCCGTCCGGGGTCTCCTCGCCGCGGGTGATGACGGCGGTCACGGCCGCCGACGTACCGGGGGCCAGGTCGCCGATGGGGGAGGTGCCCGGGTCGGCGGTCCAGCCCGTCGGCGGGTCGAAGGTCGCGGCGACATCCTTCAGCGGCGTGTCGCAGCGGTTGGTTACGGTCAGCTTCGCCGGCGTCGACCGGCCCGCCGGCAAAGTGGTGTCATCGGCGGTGAGTTGCGCGTCCGGAGTGCAGACCACCGGTCCTCGCGGAGTCCCGGTACGGGCCTCCGCACCGGTCAGCGGGCGCAGCCGCAGTGTGTACGCGTACTCCTGGTCGGGCTGCACCTGGTACTGGGGCAGCACGGTGTGGAAGGTTTCGCTGACCCCGCTGACGGCCTGGTCCAGGTGCAGCGTGTTGCCCTTCGGGTTCTTCCGCAGGGCGAACGGATAGGCGGCCCGGTCGATGCCGGTGTACGGAGTCACTCCCGCGGAGAAGTTCTGCGTCCCCGAGACCAGCAGGCCGCCTGTACCGTCGGACAGGGAAGCCCAGCGGACGCCCTCGTGGTTGCCGTAGTCCTGCGGCTTGGTGTAGCCGGAGAACTGCCGGTCAACGTTGGTCGCGTACACGCCGACGGGAGCGCCGTCCGTGCGGTCGTTGTAGCTCTCCTGCGGCCCGCGCCCGTACCAGGTGAAGGTGTCGTAGCGGTCCGGAAGCGTCAGGGCCAGGCCGATGCGGGGAAGGTAGGGCACCGTTCGGGCTTTGCCCTGGGCGTCGACGCGGTGGTCGATGCGTATCTCTCCGGTGCCCGTGACCGTGTAGCGCAGGGTCTGTGTGAAGGAGGAGCCCTTGACGCCGGGGGCGGCGGCCGTGCTGGGGACGGTGACGGTGACCGCCCCGTCCCGTTCGGCGACCGTGACCTTCCCCGGCGCGGTCTTGAGCCGGTCCAGTCCGGCCTCGCGCCAGGGGCCCTCCTCCGAGCCGATCTCATTGCTGACCGGCGGCCGCCAGGCGTCCAACTCCGGTCCCGCGCCCAGCAGTTCGCGCCCTCCCGCCTTCATGGAGATCAGCTCACCGCTTGTGCGGCCGAAGAGGTAGGAGAAGCCCTTCCCGGCGATCGTGATCCGGGTGCCGGTCCCGCTGGTCTTCACCTTGCCGGGCGCTTCGGCCTTGAGTACGCCGGCGAGCTGTCGACCGCCGATGTCGAACTGCTCGACGGCGACACGGTGTCCGGCCTTCGCCCAGCCGGTGTCCTTGGCCTGCACCGCCTCCACGGTCAGCTGGCGGTCGGCGCCCTTCGGGTTGGCCGGCGGCTTCGGCAGCTGGATTCCCGCCCTCTCACCGGGCTTGAGGGGGAGGGCTCGGCCGCCGCGGGCGAGGGTCCTGTCTCCCTCGGTGATCTTCCACTGCAGCCGCAGATCGCCGGTGCCGGTGAAGGAGCGCTCATTGAGCACGGTGATCTTGCCGGCTCCGGCACCCGGGGCAGAGATACGCACGGGTGCGTGGACGGCCGCCATGGCGCGGGCCTCGGGCTGAACGGTGCGGTCGGTGGAGACCACTCCGTCCACGCCGCCGGTGCCGGACCCGTACGAGTAGTAAGTCCCCTTCGTGGTGAGGGTGTCGAAGTCGAGCGCGAGGACCGCGTCGGAGGCGGGGTCGGTCTCCAGCTGCTGCGGGGTGAGCGCCGTGTGGTAGACGCGGACCTGGTCGACCGTGCCGTGCGTCATGCGGGTGGTGATGTTCTCCTGGCCGTTCTCGGGGTCACGGCCGATGTTCACTGGCTGGGCGGAGTACGCAATCGTGCCCTCCCAGCCGGTCGCGGCCACCTCCTTGCCGTCCATGAAGAGCTTGAGTGCGGCGCCGTCGAAGGTGGCCGAGATCCGGTGCCATGTCCCGTACCAGTCACCGGGCACCTTCGCCGCGGCCGCGTGCCAGGTGCCGCCGCCGTAGACGGAGAACTCCAGGGTGTCCTTGTCCTTCATCTTCAGCATGTAGCTGTGATTGCCCTTGGCGATCACGGTGAAGTCGCCGGTCCACTCGGCCGGCCGGACCCAGGAGTCAAGTGTGAGGCCGCCGGAGACCGCGTCGAGTTTCGGGTCCCGGTAGACCTCCACAAAGTCGTCCAGGCCGGAGAGCGCGAGCGCCTTGCCGCGGTGCCCGGCGACATGGTCCGGCTTTCCGGTGACGTAGGAGAGAATCCCGTTCCCCGAGGAATCGGGGGTGGTGACCAGCGGCTGGGTGATGTTCTGCTCCGCCCAGTCCCAGATGTAGCCGCCCTGCACCTGGGGGTATGTGCGGACCACGTCCCAGAATTCGCGGAAGTTGCCGAGCGAATTGCCCATGGCGTGGGCGTACTCGCCCATGATGATGGGCTTGGTGGTGGCCTTGGCCTTCTCCTCGAGGCCCGATGGTGAGGGGTAGCGCGGCCCCCATACGTCGGCGAACGGGGCGTCGCCGTCGGGGGAGTTGGACTGGTGGTAGACCGGCCGGGACGGATCGTTCTTGTCGAGGAAGTCCGCCATCGCGTAGTGCGCCTTGCCGAGCCCTGCCTCGTTGCCGGTGTCCCACATCAGCACGCTGGGGTGGTTCTTGTCCCGCTGGTACATCGCCATGAAGCGGTCCATGAACGCTTTCTGCCACTCGGGCCGCTCGGCCAGGCAGTTGTCGGGGCAGCCGTCGTGGTGGTGGGTCTCGATGTCCACCTCGTCGTCGATCCACAGGCCCTGCGCGTCGGCCAGCTCGTACAGATACGGATCGGACGGATAGTGGGAGGTGCGTACCGAGTTGATGTTGAGCTGCTTCATCAGCGACACATCGGACGCGGTGCGTTCGCGCGTCGCATGGCGGCCGGTTCCGGGGTCGGTCTCGGCACGGTTGGTGCCCTTGATCAGGATCCGCTTGCCGTTGACGAGCAGCTGCTTGTCCTTGACCTCTATCCTGCGGAAGCCGACCGGCTGGGCGGTGGTGTGCGTCACCTGGCCGTCCGCGCCCAGGAGTTGGACGACGAGGGTGTAGAGGTTGGGCGTCTCGTCGGTCCACTTCGCCGGAGCGGCGACGTCGGCCCCGAGGGTGGCGGATGGCACGCCACCGCCGGGATCAACCTGGCCCGACATCGTTGTCACCTTGCGTCCGCGCTGGTCGTAGAGCGTTCCGGTGACCTTGTGCGCACCGTCTGCCGCCGCGTCCTTGGCGGTCACATCGACCTTGGCGCTCAGCCGCGCATCACGGTACTGGGCGTCCAGTTCGGTTTTGATGGTGAGATCTCGTACGTAGGTGGCGGGTGTGGAGTACAGCTCGACCGAGCGGAAGATGCCCGCGAAGCGCCACTGGTCGTAGTCCTCCAGGTGGGCTCCCGAACTCCAGCGGTGTACCTGGAGCGCAATGGTGTTCTTCCCCGGGCGCAGATGCTCGCTGATGTCGAACTCGGCGGGCGTGTAGCCGCCTTGGTCGTATCCCGCGTACGCGCCGTTGACCCAGACCAGATAGCCGCTGGTGACACCCTCGAACCGCAGGAACGACCGGCGCTTCTGCCAGCTGCCGGGCAGCTCGAAGTCACGGACGTACGCCCCGGTCGGGTTGACGTCGTGCGGGACCTTCGGCGGGTCGTCCGGATACATCTCGGTGGGGATGTTGCGGAAGACGGGGTGGTCGAGACCGTCCGTCTGCCAGGTGTGCGGGACCTTGACGCTCTTCCAGCCGCTCCCGGCCGTGTCGTACCCGGGCGAGAAGAAACCCTTGGGGACATCCTCGGGACGTTTGGACATGTGCAGCTTCCAGGTTCCGTCGAGCGAGGCGGTCCACGGGCTGTCGGAGCCGCCTTCGAGCGCGCTCGCCGTGTTTGCGTACGGAGTCAACTCGGCGTGCGCCGGCTCCTGTCCGACCCCGGTCGCTTCCGGATCCTCGAGCAGTCGGTAGACGTCGGCGGGAGGGTCCGCGGCACCGGCTGCCGCGGCAGCCGCGGACGGTACGGGCGCCGCGAGCGCCCCGGCGAGGGCCAGCACGGCCAGTCCTCGGAACGTACGGCGGAGTCGGAGCATCAAGTGGACCACCCTCCTGGTGAGGTGTAAATCGCTCCAGAACCAACAGGACCGCACAGTAGCGAACGCGAACACGTGCGCCTAGAGGTCCGATGCGATGACTTCAAGCCCAGGAGAGAGAGGCGAAATGACTGTGCCGACGTGTGGCGATGGTCGCCGACCGGCACCTGGCGGGGCGTGTGGCGTCGCTTCACCACTTCTGGTTCGGGGTGGGTGTTGGAGGGTTGCGTGGCAACGTACGTGCTCATCCCCGGTGCTGACGGCCGTGCTTGGTACTGGCATCGCCTTGTGCCGGAGTTGCGTCGGCGGGGACACGACGTGGTGGCTGTCGACCTGCCTCGGGAAAGCTCCGCCGGGCTCGCCGAACACGCGGACGCTGTGGTGCGGGCGATCGGCGACCGAGCCGGCGTGGTTCTCGTGGCGCAGTCACTCGCCGGGTTCACCGCGCCTCTGGTCTGCGAACGGGTGGCGGTGGACCAGCTGATTCTCGTCAACGCCATGGTGCCGGCCTACGGCGAGACGGCAGGGCAGTGGTGGGAGAACACGGACCAGGCCGCAGCGCGTTCGGCGTGCGCTGTCGGGCAAGGACGCGGCCCGGCAAGGGCGCCGCAGCAGATCGAGCATGAGTCCCGCGCGGAAGCCCCCGGAGCGTGGCACGCTGAGGGCCGCCCGGCGCTGCAGCACGGTGGCGACGGCGTTGCTGAGCGCCGCGCCAAGCGCGAAGGAGACCGGCAGCAGGGTGTGCACCGTGGTCGGCCTCCGGCGGTCAGCGGTCGTCGAGGTTCAGACCGGAGGCGGGCTGTGAGAAGAGCCGTCGCGCGTTGGCGTCGAGGGCGGCGAAGCCCTCGACCAGCTGCGCCGCGACCCGCCAGCCGCCGTCCGTCCCGTCACCTGATCGCCCGTCACCCGGAGCGTCATCCGGCGCCTCGGCCGACCGTCCGTCACCCGGTGCATCGGCGGGCTCCAGCGGTGGAGCGAACTCCCAGACGTGGAACGCCTTTCCGGTAAATGTGTCGCTCACCGGCGATCCGTCGAGCCGGTGTCGTAGAAAGAATTCCAGCCGGGTGTGGGCGCGCCAGCGGCCGTCGGGCAGCCGCTCGGGCCGGGACATCTGCTCCACGGTGTGGGATTCGTAGAAGAACTCGGCACGCGCCTCGAGGAAGTCCCGCAGCCCCTGCTCGCCCTGCCAGATCAGCCCGTCGACGAAGCCGGTACGGAAGTCGTCGGTGAGCATTGCCTCCCGCATACGCTCCGCCGGCGCATGGGCCTGCAGCAGAGCGAAGTACCGCTCGATCGTGTCCCAGATCAGCGGGGCAGCGCGCTCGGAAGACATGCGACCTCCCATATTCCGGCTCGGTCCGGCGGCCCGCACCGCCGCCGGACCGAGCCCGTGCACTTCCTGCCATGGTGGCCCCGGACCGCGTTCCCCCGCGATCGGGACCGGCTGGGCTGCGGACCGGCGACCGTGAGCCGACAATGGGACAAGGGCGCCCGCCCGACCCACTCGCGACGTCGCGACGGAGTCGGCTGAGAGGAACGTGCGCATGCGCGCAGAGTCGTCATCGGCCGTGCGGAAAGGGTCCTTCACCGCGGTCGCGGTCGCGCTGTTCTGCATTCAGGTCGACTTCTTCGCGCTGAACCTGGCCATCCCCGGAATCGCGGACGAGCTCGGCGTTTCGTCTTCGGCCGCCCAGTGGACGCTCTCCGCGTACATGCTCGCTCTCGGCTGCTTCTTCATCGTGGGCGGCAGACTGGGGGACGTCTTCGGGCGGCGGGGCATCCTGCTCGTCGGTATCGCGCTGTTCGCGGCCGGTTCCGTGGGGTGCGCGCTCGCTCCCCAACTGGCGCTGCTGGTCGCCGCCCGGATCGTCCAGGGCATTGGGGCCGGCCTTGTCTTCCCGGTGTCCGTCGCCGTGATCAGCAATGCCTTTCCTCAGGAGATCCGGGCCCGCGCGCTGGGCGCTGCCTTCGGTATCGCCAACATCGGCACCGCACTGGGCCCGTTCGTGGGCGGCGGCTTCACCGAAGGCCCTGGCTGGCGCTGGATCTTCTGGCTGCTCGCGCTGCTGAGCACACTGGTGCTCCTCATCGCGGTCGTGTACGTCCCCGACTCACGGGACACCTCGGCGCCCCGCCAGCTCGATCTGATCGGCTGCTGCACCATCGTGTGCTGTCTGGCCGCTCTCACACTGGCAGTGGAACGCGGCAGCGCCTGGGGCTGGGACAGCGCTCGCACCCTCACACTCTTCGGGGTTGCCGTGCTGGCGGGCGGGCTCTTTCTGCTGCGCGAACGGTTGGCCCGGCATCCGCTGGTCGACCTGCGCCTGTTCCGCAACATCCCGTACGTCCTGGTGACCGGTATGGGTACGGTCGCCAACATGGGCTACGCCGTCACGGTCTTCCTGGCGACCCTCTATCTCCAGGGCGTGCGTGGTCTGTCCCCGCTCGTGGCGGGCTTCGTGTTCCTGGCCCCTGCCGTGCTCGTGGCTCTGAGCGGGCCGCTGGGAGCGCGGCTGGCACCGCGGATGCGTCCCACGGGGGTCATGGCCCTCGCCGGAGCGATCGCCGGGACGGGGATGATCTCGCTCAGCAACGTCACGGCATGGTGGCTGTACGTACCCGTGTTCGCCTGGTGCGGGCTCGGCCTCGGGCTGGGCTGGACCTTCTCCAGCGTCGCCACCCAGCAGGTCGTACCGCCCGCCCGAGCGGGCGAGGCGTCCGGTGTCCTGCTGACCTTCCTGGTCACCCTGGGTGCCGTCGCCCTCGCCGGCGCGGCGGCCACGATCACGGCGATGACCCCGGAGCGGCCGCCCGAGGACGCCTACGACGCGATCCTGCGCGTGGGCGGAGCCGTGATCCTGCTGGCGTCCGTCGTCGTCATGGTCGTACGCCACCGGCTCGTCGTCCACGGCAAGGTCCCGGCGCTGTCCATGCACGCGCCCTGGCCGCCCGCTGACGTGGGCGGCAGTACCCGTGAGGCCCGGCCGTGACCGGCACACGCACCACCGAACCGCAGAAGGCGCGCCACCGCTCCGCCTGGCGCAATCCAAAGCGGGCGTCGATCGTGCACCGGGCCGTCCGGGTGACCACTGCTGCCAGTGCCGGGTTCTATCCGTTCGTGTACGGGGTGGATCGGCCGGCGACGGCGCTGTACGCCCTCTTCGGGCCGGTGGCGCTCGGAATGCTGTCACCGATCCCCGGGTCCGGGCGGCAGCGGGCCGCCGTGATGCTGCGCGCGCTGCCGGTCGGCCTGGTGCTGGTCGCGCTGGGGACGGTGCTGGCCGTAAGCACCTGGGCGGCGGTTCTCGGGATGCTGGTCGTCGGATTCGTTCTCTCCTTTGCCGCGGTGGCGGGGCCCCGCCCGGCCGGAGCGGCCCCCGGGCTTCAGCTCTTCTACATCCTGGCCTGCTTCCCGCCCTACAATCCGGACGCTCTCGGGTCCCGGCTGGCGGGCCTCACCCTGGGTGTGCTGCTACTCGTCGCCTGCGAGCGCTTTCTGCTGCCCGAGCCGCCGACCGCCTCCTACCGGGAAAGCCTTGCGGACGCTGTCGCGATCGCGGGCCGTGCCGCCGCCGCGGCAGCCACGGCCCAGCCTCCTTGGGCGGGCGCCGTTGCGGCGGACCGGCTGCGGGCGACCGGCCGACAGCTGCGGCTTTCCCATCTTCCGCCCGCCGAACGGCCCGCCGGGGCGGGGCGTGTGGACCGGGCCCTGGCACAGGCTGGTAGCGCCGCGCGCCGACTGCTGGACCAACTGGCGCGGTTGGGCGACACCTCGGCAACCGCCGCCCCCACGACCGGCCTGGGCAAGGGCGCCGACGAGGACGCTGCGTCGGCCGATCTCCTCGGCCGCATCGCGGCACTCTGCGCCGCCACCGCGACAGCCCTGCGCACCGGCCGGTCGCCTCCACAGCCCGGGCCCCCGGCCCTGGACACGGCGATACGGGACTTCCAGGCGCTGCGTATCACGCAGGCGATCGGACCGCCGGAGGCCGTGCCCCCCGTGCCGCTGCTGCGACGCCAGGCCTCGGTCCTGGCCACTGCTGAGTCGGCCCGGGTTCTGGAGACCGCCGTACGGGTCGGACTGGACGGCAGGCGCACGCCGCCGATCCAGCCGCGCGAACTCTTCTGGTATGCCGACGCGCGTACGCCCCTCCTGTGGTGGCGGCGCCTCGCCTGCAATATGACGCTGCATTCGGTCGAGTTCCAGAACGCCACCCGGACCGCGCTCGGGCTGGGCGCTGCCCGGCTGGTGGCAGGCTCCCTGGATCTGTCCCACGGTTTCTGGGTGCTGCTCGCCGTGCTCACACTCGGCCGCACCACTGCCGCGGAAACGTGGAAGGCCGTGCGGCCGGCACTGATCGGCACCCTCGCCGGTTCGGTCGCGGCGGGCACACTGCTGCTCGCCGTCGGTCGGCACACCGATGCGTACGCGCCGGTCCTCGCGCCCTGCATGCTGGCCGCGTTCGCGCTCGGGCCGCTGCTCGGGATCGCCTGGGCACAGGCCCTGTTCACGCTGGTGGTGGCAGCAGCGTTCGCCCAGATCGCCCCCGCCTCCTGGCAACTGGCCGCGGACAGGATCGTGGACGTCGTCGCGGGCAGTGCGATCGGTCTGCTGTGCGGGCTGCTCGCCTGGCCGACCGGTGCCCGGCGTGAAGTGCGAAGAACCATGGCTGCCCTGTTGCACTCCTCCGGCCCGCTGATCACCGGGACTGTCGGGGTGCTCCTGGCCACGCCGCCGGGAGCAGTGCCCCCGCCGCCCACGCTCCCCCTCCTGAACCGACTGCGCCTCGCCGAGTCCGCGTACCTCCAGTACCGGAGCGAACCGAGCGATCCGTCGGCCGTGCCCATGCTGGACGGGCATGCTGTGCTCATCGCGGCGAACCACATCCTGGTCGGCGCTCAGTGGCTGCCCCGCTTCGATCTGCCCGTGGTCGCCGTCACCCCGGAGGCCGCCGCGTGGGCACGCGCAGCGGCCGAACGGCTCGTCCTGGCCACCGAACGGGTCGCGGCGCTCTGCGCCGGGGAGGGACCGCCGCCTGCGCTCCCGGCCTACCGCCCGCCTCCAGAGGTGCCGGGCGGCCCACCCCTGCCCATGCTGATTGACCTCGAGCGCTGGCTCAGCAGCCTCACCGCACAACTCGCCCGCATCGAGAGCTCGATGGGGCGCCCCTAGCGAAAGCGGCGGTCGGACGAAAAGGGGCGGTCAGACGAAGTTGACCTCGGCGCGCCGCAGAGGATCGTCCACCAGCTGCCAGAGAGGTACGGCGTAGTTGCCGAGGCGGTAGCGGCCGCCGAAACGGACAAGGAGCTCTTCCAGCAGCTCCAGCGCGAGTTCGCCGCCGCGAAAGGCCGTGAGCAGGCCGCGAGCGGCCTGCTCATCTCCGCCTGCCAGGACACCCCAGGCGGCCTCCGACGGCCCGGTCAACGGCAAGTTCACCGAGGTCCTGCTGAAGGTCTGGGACAACGGGCCGTTCAGCGGCGGATACCGCGCGTTCCACCGCGACATCCTGCGTCGTATGCCGGCGGACCAGAGCTCGAACTTCCACCTGGCAGGCCGGCCGGGCGTTGAGTTCGTCGAGCAGCGACGCTGAAGTGGGAGCCTCAATAGGCGTATTCGGAAGGGTGACAGCTGAAGCGACTCATTGACTTCGCCCGCCGACGCTGGTTCAGTGGCTCATCCACTGAGCCACTGAATCACGAAGGAGGGACGCATGGAGGCGCTGCCCCGCGAGACCATCGTCGATGTCCTCGAGACCAGGCTGCGCGAGGACATCCTGGCCGGGCGGCATCCGGCCGGCAGCTATCTGCCGCCGGAGCGCCAACTCGCCGACGGATACGGCGTCACCCGTACCACCCTCAAGCACGCCTTCGGCCGCCTCGTCCAGGCCGGACTGCTGGAGACGCGGCACGGAGTGGGCACACGGGTACGCGACTATGCGCGGCTCGGCGGGGCCGATCTGCTGCCCATGCTGGTACGGCACAGTCCCGACTGGATAGGCGAGATCTTCGAAGTGCGGTGCAGTATCGGTGCGTTGATCGCCGAGCGGGCAGCGGTCCGCGCCACCGAGGAGCACCGGGCCGAGCTGCGTGCCCTGCTGGCGGCGGTGCGGATGGCCGACGGCGGGGACGCGGTGCAGCTCGCCGACATCGAGGTACACCGGGCGCTGGCCCGCGCCACCGGGAATCGCGTGTACGTGCTCCTGACCAACACTCTCTTCAACGCCTATCTGCCGGTGCGGGCCGCCCTCGTGGGCCCTTTCACCAGCCCCGGTGCCGCACACGCCAGGCTGGAACCCGTGGTCGAAGCCGTTGCGGCGGGTGACGAGAGCGCCGCGCGGCGAGCCGCGGAGACCTATCTGACAGCAACGGAGCGGATCATGCTGGAGGGCCTCGTATGAGTACAGGTATGCGCAGGGGAACCAGGGGTACCGCGTTCCGGGAGACCATGCTCGGCACGGTCAGGCTCGAGGGGGAGGACCGGGCCCGCGCCGTTCGCCTCGAGCTGAGTGCCGCGGCGGATCGCGTGCTGCGCCCCCGTGGCACGACCGAGGCGCGGATCACCGGTCGGATACGCATCGCCGGATGGGCCGACGACCCTTGTGCCGAGGGCGAGTTGGAGATATCGCCGCTGGCCGGACGGCGTATCCGCTACCGGATCTCCTTCACGGCCGGCGATCGCCGACTCACCTTCGACGGCTGGAAGTCCGTGACGCCACGCAGGCCGCTGAGGTCGATGACCGTGCTGCCGTTCACGCTGTACGAGGAGGGAGAACAGGCCGGCGAAGGCATGCTGCGCTTCCCCGTGACGACGGGGCTCGTGCCGTTCCTCGCGAGCTTCCGTTTCCCGCGGCAGGAGGACGCGGGTGCGCACCTGGCGCCGCGCTGGAACGGCGAGCCGGGCCGTACCGAAGTCTGGTACACGACCTTGACCGACCCGGCGACCGGCACCGGGCTGTGGCTGCACCATGAACTCACCGCGCCCGCGGACGGGTCCGAGGCGTTCGCCCACGGCTGGGCCGCGGTGTTCCCCAAGGACGGTCCGGTACGGCACGCCCGCTTCGGCCCCGCGAAATGGACCGGGACCGGGGACGGGTTCACCGCGGACGGCGTGACCGCCGGGCCCGGACGGCTCTCCGGCTCGGCGGGCGCATTGCGCTGGGATCTGGCAGAACACGCCGATGGAACGCCGCTGTTCACCTTCCCTCGCTGGTCCTGGCGCCGGCCTCTGCTGCCGGCGGCGCAGATGCTGCCGGCCGCGCGGGCCTCGTACGGCGGGACATTCTCGTACGAGAACACGACCCTGACCCCCGTCGGCGCGCCCGGGGCCTCCGCCCGGATCTACGGCCATGGCAACGCGCGCCGCTGGGCCTGGCTGCACGCGGATCTCGGCGCGGGCGATGTACTGGAGATCGTGGCCGCGGTCTCCATGCGGCCCGGACTGCGCAGGCTGCCACCGCTGGTCTTTCTGCGTCTGCGCAGGGGCGGCCGTACCTGGCCGCGGCGGGCCGAGCGCACGGCGGTCGGCTGGGCCGGATTCGGGCGGTTCCGCTCCGCCATCGGGCTGCCCACCTGGACGGTGACCGGACGCGCGGGCCTGCGCCGCATCCGCGTCGAGGTCACCCAGCCCGAGGACCGCACGCTCGCGCTCGACTACACCGACCCCGACGGCTCTCACGCGATCTGCCGCAACAGTGAAAGCGCGGACGCGCACGTCCTGTTGCAGCGCTGGTGGGGCGGCTGGCGCACCGAGGCCGAGTGGACCTTGGCCGGCACGGCGCATGCGGAGGTGGGCACACGATGAGTCTCGACGGTCTTGTGGCTGCGCTCATCGCCGACGACGGCACCGCGGACTGGCCCGCCCGGGTCCCCGGCAGGCTGGAGGCCGTCATCGGCTCGATGCCCTCGCCGGCCCGTGCCGGGGTACGGGCGGCGGCGGGCGCCGTCGACGCGTATGCCGTGGTACGGACCGGACGCAGGCTCGCCGCTCTCACCGCCGCGGAGCGTGAGACCGTGCTCGGCGCCCTCGGTGCGCGCCCCGCACTCCTGCCCCTCCTCGACGTACTCAAGGTGCCGGTCCTGCTTGCTGCCGGAACCGAGCGAATGCTCGAACACGGCCTACGCACACCTGCGTTGGTGCGCGAGGATCCACCGCTCGACTGCACTCCGTCCCCCGACTGGCCGGCGCGCTCCACCGCCGACGCCGTGGTCATCGGCTCCGGCGCGGGCGGCGCCATGGCCGCACGGACCCTGGCCCGGGCGGGTCTCCGCGTCGTCGTACTCGAAGAAGGGCAGCACCACTCCACGGCGTCCTTCGGGCGGCGCACCCCGCTCGACCGATTCGCCGAGCTCTACCGGGACGGCGGGGCCACTGTCGCCGTGGGCAGCCCACCGCTGCTGCTTCCGGTGGGCCGGGCGGTCGGCGGTACGACGGTCGTCAACTCCGGGACCTGCTACCGCACTCCGGACCATGTCCTGGCGCGCTGGACGGGCGACTTCGGCTTCTCGCTCGCCGAGCGCTTCGGCCCGTACCTCGACGAGGTCGAACGCACGCTGCGGGTGGCCACCCAGCCGCTGGACGTCCTCGGCAACAACGGCCGGCTCGCGCTCGCCGGGGCCGAGCGCCTCGGCTGGCGGGCCGCGCCCCTGCGTCGCAACGCGACCGGCTGCAAGGGATCCTGCCAGTGCGTGGTGGGCTGTCCGACCGGCGCCAAACAGAGCGTGCAGCTGTCGGTCCTGCCCGATGCCTGCGCCGCAGGAGCCCGCATCGTCACCGGCGCGCAGGCCCGGCGCGTCCTGGTCGACGCCGGCCGTCAGGGCGGCCCGCGCGCGGCGGGCGTCCTCGTACGACGGGAGAACGGCGGCGAATTCGAGATCCTTGCCCCGCTGATCGTCGTCGCCGCAGGTGCCCTGCAGTCCCCGCCCCTGCTGCGCCGCTCTGGCCTCGGCCGGCATCCGAGGCTCGGCCGCAACCTCAGCGTCCACCCGGCGACCAGCGTCGCCGGCCGGTTCGCCGAGCCGGTCACCGCCTGGGAGGGAGTGCTGCAGAGCGTCGGGGTGGAGGAGCTGCACGGCGACGGCGTACTGATCGAGGCCACTGCGACCCCGCCGGGCATGGGCTCTTTCGTGCTGCCGGGTCTGGGCAGCGAGTTGCGGCGCGAACTGGAGAGCGCCGACCGGCTCGCCACGCTCGGAGCGATGATCGCCGACCGTCCGTCCGGGCGGGTACTGGGCCGGGAGCGAACCCTGCTCCGCTACGACCTGGACCGGCGCGACGGGGACCGTTTGATGCGTGCCGTACGCGCCATGGGGGAACTGCTCTTCGCGGCGGGCGCGGAGGAGGTCCTCACCGGCATCCCCACCGCGCCGCGCGTCCGCAGCCTGTCCGAACTGGACGAGACCCTCGCACATGTGGGCCCGCGCCGGCTGCACCTGTCCGCGTACCACCCCACGGGCACGGTGGCCGCAGGCGCCGACGCACAGCGCTTCCCGGCCGACCCGGAAGGGCGGCTGCGCGGCGTGCACGGAGTGCTGATCGCGGACGGCGCGGTGCTGCCGGGCTGCCCCGAGGTCAATCCGCAGCTGAGCATCATGGCCGCGGCGCTGGCGGTCGCCGAAGGCCATGTGCGGGGGTGACGGGCTGGGTCCGTCGTACGGCTACCACGGATTTCTTCACCCCGCACGGCGCTCCGGTCGACGGCCGGGTGTCAGGGGGTGCTCATCCGCCGGGCCCATTGCGGTTGTGCCGGTCCGGGTCAGGGCGGATTCTGGAGGCAATGAACCGGGCTGGTGTGGCGCCATGAGCGCGTGGAGCGCGGCGAAAACTGCCGATTTCCGTGGCCCGCTCGACGTCGCCAGGGCTGCCACGGTGGTACTCGATGCCCAGGACACGGTCATCGGGTGGAGCCGCGCGGCCGAGGTTCTCCTCGGCTACCCGCAGAACGAGATCGTCGGACGGCCGCTGGCCACGTTCCTGTCGCCCCGGCAGGCCTCCGAAAGCGCTGCGGATCAGGAGTCCGCCCTGGCCTCGGGCACCCCGCTGAGCGGGAGCGATATCCGTGTCGCCCGGCACCGGGACGGCCGTAGCCTGCTGGTCGCAACCCTGGTGTGCCCCCTGCCCGGCGCCGGGGCGGCGGCTCGTGTTCTCGTCGCGGCCGAACTGGAGCAGCTACGGCTGTGGGAATCCCGGCTGGCCCTGCTTCACGGCCTGGCCACCCAGTCGCCCGTCGGGCTGGGCATCTATGACACCGACCTGCGCCTGACGTGGTGCAACGCCGCATACGAACGGGAGATCGGGCTGCCGTTCGCCGAGTTTCGCGGTCTGCGAGCCGATGAGATGTACTCCGAGGGCAGGTTTGTGACCAAGGGGTACCCGGACAATCTCGACGCCGTGATGCACCACGTACTCGACACCGGCGAGCCGATCGTCGACCTGCACTTCCGCGGTGAGCCGCCCAGCGACCCCGGAACAACCCACCTCTGGTCATGCTCCTACTACCGGTTGCAGGACGCCGACGGGCATGTATTCGGATTGTGCGAGGACGCGTTCGACATCACCGATCGCTACGAGGCCCAGCGGCGGCTGGCCCTGCTTGTCGAGGCAGGGCGCGCAGTCGGCACAGCCCTGGATGTGATCGTCACTGCCGAGGAGATCACCGAGGTGGCGGTCCCGGAGTTTGCCGACACCGTGACGGTCGACCTGGTGAGGGAGGTACTGGAGGGCGAGGTGCCGGCCGTCGGCAGCCTGGGGGCACCTGAACTCGTACGGGCCGCCTCCCGCTCCGCCCCGGCGACGAGCGGGCCGGACGGCCCCGGCGATCCGAAGGAGCCGCGTCAGCCTTCGCCTGTCGCGTACCCGCCTGGTTCGCCGCAGTACCGAGCCCTCTCCTCCGGCGGGCTCACGCTGGTGGAGAACACCTTGGTCGTGCCGTTGCGGGCAGGGGGCGACACGCTGGGACTCATCACTTTCCTTCGCAGTGCGCCGTTGGCCACGTTCGACAACGGCGAGGTCGCACTCGCCGACGAGCTGGCGGCCCGTACGGCGGTATGCATCGACAACGCCCGGCGCTTCACCCGTGAGCGCACGGCCTCACTCGCCCTGCAGCGCCACCTTCTGCCGCAACACCTGCCGCAGCCGTCGGCGGTCGACCTGGCCCATCGATATCTGCCTGCGGACAACCTGACAGGGGTCGGCGGCGACTGGTTCGACGTCATCGCGCTTTCCGGAACCCGGGTCGGACTCGTCGTCGGGGATGTGGTCGGCCACGGCCTGCAGGCCGCGGCCACCATGGGACGGCTGCGCACGACCGTACGCGCGCTCGCACAGCTGGACCTGGCCCCGGACGAACTGCTCATGAGACTCGACAATCTGGTGGGCACGGCGGCGGAGGAACAGTCGGAAGCACTCGGCACGCCCGCCACTCAAGACGACGACGCCACCGGGGCGACCTGTCTCTACGTGGTCTACGATCCGGTCTCGCGACGCTGCAGCATGGCCCGGGCGGGGCACCTGCCGCCGGTGGTGGTGGACCCCGACGGCCGCGTGTCCTTCCCGGATCTGCCGGCCGGCCCGCCGCTGGGACTGGGCGGCCTGCCGTTCGAGTCCATGGAGATCGAGCTGCCGGTGGGCAGCCTGTTGGCCCTGTTCACCGATGGCCTGGTCGAAGCCCGCGACCGCGACGTCGATCAGGGGCTCGACACCCTGGCGCGGATGCTCGGCGACCCCAGCGGGTCACTGGATGAACTGTGCGACCGCGCAATGTCGGGACTCCTGCCGGACGGCACGACAGAAGACGACGCGGCACTGCTGCTCGTCCGTACCCGCGAACTCGACGCCGGGCAGGTGGCCGAGTGGGAGCTGCCCGCCGAACCGGTCGCAGTGGGCCACGCCCGGGAGCTTGCCACCGGACAGCTCCACGAATGGGGCCTGGAAGAGCTGTCGTTCTCGACCGAGCTCGTCGTCAGCGAGCTGGTCACCAATGCGATCCGGCATGCGGAGGGCCCGTTGCGCCTGCGCCTGATCCGTGATCGCACGCTCCTGTGCGAGGTCGCGGACACCGGCCACACCTCGCCGCACCTGCGCCACAGCGCGGAGGACGACGAGGGCGGGCGGGGGCTGTTCATCGTCGCGCAGCTTGTTCACCGATGGGGAACGCGCTACACCGAGTCCGGGAAGACCATCTGGACGGAACAGGCGTTTCCTTCGGAGAGGTGAGGGGCCGGGCCAGTACAGTCGCCCCGCCCGAGAAGGGGAGGGGCGACTGCTGTGCGGTTGCGCGGTCGGGCACCACGCCCGGCGGATATCGGCGGGTGGGCAGCCCGGTCAGGCATGTTCAGCCCAGCGCCACCGTGAACACATGGATGTTCTGGTTGTCCGGCAGTGTCACGCTCCTGATGGTCTTGCCGGAGGGCGCGTGGAAGGACTCGGTGGCAAAGATGTAGGCGTCCACCACGTCCTTGTCGCCGCCGCTGACATTGCGGTACGGGGTCCTGGCGACGGTCTCGTTCCCGTACTGGACCGTGCCGCCCCCGCCGCCGACCGTCCAGTCGGTGAAGGAGAGATCGGCTGTGCCCGAACTGCCGTCGGTGTACGTCACCTTCGCCGTCGCCGCCTGGTTGCCGTTGACGGCGCTGCCGAGGAAGGAGAGCGCGGCCGGCGTGCCGGCGAGGTCGATCGTCTGGCCGGTGGCCGAGGCGTTGTCGGGGCGGGCCACTGGTGATGCCGGCCAGGTGAACTCAAGGCCCTGGGTGGTGCCCTTGGCGCCCGGCGCGAGTCCGGCGCCGGTGAGTGCCTGGCGCGAGTAGCTCCAGCCGCCGCCGTCGTAATCGGCTTCGTCGTGCTCGCCCGCATCGTCGGAGGCGCCGGCGTTGTTGTACGCGGCGAGCAGACTGCCGGGCTTCGCGACAGTGAGGGTGACCGGCTGCTTCACGGCCAGACCACCGCCACTCGTGACGGCCACCTCGGCATCGTAGAAGCCTTCTGCCGTCCGCTCTCCTGCCGTCAGCTTGATCTCGGCGGTTCCTTCCGGCCCGACCGTGCCGGAGAGGGGTGAGGCGGTGAGTCCGGCCGGCGCGGTGACCTTGAAGTTCACGTCCGGTCCCTCGCCGGAACTCACCTGTACAGCCGCGACCTTGACGGTCAGTGAGCCGCCGGGAGCGATGGTCCCGGCGGTCGGTCCGACGCCGATCTGGTAAGGCTGCTCGCCGGTGCGGAACGACGGCGGGGCGCTGTCGGCGGCCGAACCCCAGGAGCGGTTGGGCTCCTTGCCGAGGGTGTAGTCGAGGCTCCCGCCACGAGCGACGAGGGAGGCGGGCAGCCACGGCTTGTCGCTTGTCGCGCCGTTGAGCTTCAGCGACTGGACATACGGGGCGTCGGCTGCCGCGCCCGGTGCCCTCACGGTGATGTCGCGCTGGCCGCGCTCGATCTGGATGCGCGGGAACAGCGGTGACGACAGGACGAGTTCGGCGCGCGATGGCACCTGCGGGTACATGCCCATCGCGGAGAAGACGTACCAGGAGGACATGGCGCCGAGGTCGTCGTTGCCTGGAATGCCCTCGGGCGCGGTGGACCACAGTTTCCGCATCGCGGCCCGTACGGTCTCCTGCGTCTTGTACGGCTGGCCTGCGTACGCGTACAGGTAGGGCACGTTGATGGACGGTTCGTTGTCCATCTCGGACTTGTCGCCGCCGCTGCCGGTGAAGGCCCAGCTGCCGTCGGAGTTGTGGAAGAAGGAGTCCAGGCGCTTTACGGCCTGGTTCTTGCCGCCCATCGCCGCGAAGAGACCCGCGGCATTGTGCGGGACCATCCAGGTGTACTGGGCCGCGGTGCCCTCGACGAAGCCGTTGCCGGTGGCCGGGGTGAAGCCGGTGACCCAGCTGCCGTCGGACTTGCGGTTGGCGATGTATCCGCCGGTCGGGTCGGCGGCGGCGTTGAAGTTGTTCTGCCACCACTGGGCACGCTCGGCGAACGTCTTGGCCGTCTTCTTCCTGCCAGCCGCGGTGGCGAGCTGGGAGAGGGCGAAGTCGGCGCCGGAGATCTCCAGGGTCTCGGCCGCGCCGCCCCAGGCATTCGAGACGGACGGCATGTAGTGGCTGGCCAGGTACTTGTCGAGGGACGGCCGCTGCCCCACCGACAGGATCGGCTTTCCGGCCGGGCTGAGGTCCTTTTCGGTCGGTACGGTCGCCGCCTTGACCAGTGAGTCCAGTGCTCCTCCCAGGTCGAAGCCGTCGCCGCCGAAGGCGTGGATGCCGGCGAGGGCGGCGGGCGACGGGTCTCCGTTCATGACGTGCGTACCGCCGGAGTTGTGGATCCACCGGTCCCACAGGCCGCCGTTCTGGCGGGCGAGGTTGTACAGCGACTGGGCGATGTCCGAGCCGGTGTGCGGCTTGATGAGCGTCAGCAGCTGGAGCTGCGAGCGGTAGACGTCCCAGCCCGAGAAGGTGCCGTACTGGGCCTTCTGCCTGCCTCCTACCGCGTGGACCTTGCCGTCGCTGCCCGCGTACCGCCCGTCGGAGTCGTTGACGACGTTGGGGTGCAGGAGGGCGTGGTAGAGCGCGGTGTAGAAGGTCGTGCGGTCGGTGTCGGCGCCGCCTCCGACGCGGATGGCGGAGAGTTCGCGACGCCAGGCGTCGTGCGCGGCCCGCCGTACGTCGTCGAAGGAGCGGGCCGGCGGGTTCTCGGCGGCGAGATTGGCCTCGGCGCCCTTCTGGTCGACATAGGAGATCGCCACCTTCACTCCGACGGGGTCCTTGCCGGGCGCGAACTGAACGTATCCGCCCGAGCCCTTGCCCGCGACGGGGCGGCCGTCGGTGCCGAAGCCGCCCGTCCCGCCGTCGGCCGTGGTGACGCCCGGCTTCAACTCGCCGTCCTTCCAGGTCCCGTGGGACGTGAAGGCGCGGTCGAAGGTGGCGGTGAAGTGGACCCTGTAGTAGCTGCGGCGGCCCTCGGGATCGAGGTATCCGCAGAAGTTGCCGCTGGTGACCGAGCCGGAGACGGTGCGGCGCTGCGGATCGATGTCGATCCGCGCGTCCGTGGAGCCGACCTCGGAGTTGGCGCTGCGGATGAGGAGCGAGGCCGCCTTGTCCTCGGGGAAGGTGAAGCGGCCGGAGCCGGTACGGGTGGTGGCGGTCAGGTCGGCGGTGACGCCGGACTTCAGCACGACCTTGTAGCGGCCGGGTTCGGCGGTTTCGTCGGCGTGGCTGAAGTCGGATGCGTACACCGCGTCCTTGGTGTCCGCGGCGGGGGAGGAGGTGACCTCGCCCGCGTACGGGAAGAACGGGATGTCGCCGGAGCCGCCCGCGCAGCCGGTGCCGGACATATGGGTCAGGCTGAAGCCGCGGATGCGAGTGGCGTCGTACTGATAACCGCCCGGAGCGGCAGTGCGGGTGGCGTTTCCGCGGGTGTTCTCGGGACTCCAGGAGAGCATCCCCTGCGGGAGAACGGCGCCGGGAAAGGTGTTGCCGCCGTTCCTGCTGCCGATCAGCGGGTTGACGTAGGCGGTCGGATCACTGACGAGGGGCAATGCCGTGTCCGCCGCCGCAGGAGCGGCGAGCGCGGGCACGGTGAGCCCCACGGTCAGCGCCACGGCCGCGAAGGCGGCCGGGAGCTTCAAGGGCATGGCGGTCCTGCCTTGTCGGAAGGGCCACGCACGACGGGTCGAACAAGCCGGAGGGGACCGTACCGCACATCCCACGCATCCCGTAAGGGCACTCTCGCCCCGTGTGCTCAACACGCTGAGCCCCCGATTCCGAACACCCTTGACGACACTGTGCGGTTGGCGCTCTACTGATCGGCATCTCCGACTGACAACGTTGTCGCGCTGCGGCGGGTCGAACAAGCCCAAGCCCGTCCAAGGTCGGCAACACAGAGGGGCGCGTCATGAAGTGGCCCTCACCCGCCACGACGCCGAGCGCTGACCGGGCGCTCGGCCGGTTGCTTGTGCCGCCGCTGGAAGCGGAATCGCGATGGAGCAGAAAGCCCCTGCCGAATTCCTCGGCGGGGGCTCCCGGTTGCTGGTGCCGGACGTCAGACGTCAGGCCGCTGCGCCCCCGCCGTGTGCCAGCGGCCACTCCCGGTGCAGGCTGCCCAGGGGGATGCGGTGCTGGAACACGGGCGTACCGAAAATGGACAACTGCAGCTGCAGCCATCCCGTCAGATCCACCCCGCCGTAGATCTTCCAGGTTCCCGCGACGGTTCCCGGTGTCGCGACAGCGGTGGCCTCGCCTCGTAGGTAGGGGGCGAGATCGGCGGTGACGCCGACCGCGCCGTACAGGCCGACCGTGGCCTCGGCGCCGAGAACGGCCTTCACGTTGCCGGCCGCGGTCACCTTCGCCCGTACCGGGGTGCCGGTCATGTCGGAGGTGCTGACAGGCTTCCATCCGCCCGACTTCGAGTAGCTGCCGCCGATCCGGAAGCCACCCTTGAGGTCCTGCTTGATGTCGACGGTGACGGTGCCGTCCGCGGCCACCTGGGCGTACGCCGTGAGGTCGAGATTCACCACCACCGGCACAGGCCCGACCTGGATCACGGGATCGGCGTGCAGCTTGGCGAACGGAATCCGCACCGGCTTGCCGCCGGCGACGGCTTTGCCCTTCAGCTGCCACTGCGACGTCCAGTCACCGCTCAGTCCCAGGAAGGCGGCGTCCGGCGTGAGGACGGAGGACCCGTCGTACGAGAACTCGACCGCGGGTGCCAGCTGCACATAGCCGGCGACCGACGCCGCCCCCGCCACGGGAGCGCCCTCGGTGACCGGCAGCGGAACCGACGCGCCGACATCGATCCGCAGGCTTCCGAGCGGCAACTTCGCACCCTGGGGGCCGACATGGATGTTCCCGGCCTTCGCCCAGGAGACCTTTACTCCCTGGACCAGCGGCTCGACGTCGACGGTCGCCGGATCGACCGGGACCGTGCCCTGTGCCTTGTCGTCACCGAGCAGCGCGCTGAGCTTCGCGGGCTCAGTCCTGACTTCGGTGCCCTTGTCGGTCTTTCCCGCCACGTCGGTGACCTTGGCGAGCAGCCCGTCGGGCGCTCCGGGTGCGGGACCGCTGGCGATGACGTCGCCGACGGCGGGAGTGTTCTTGGCGGGTGTGGGCCCTGAAGGGGCTTTCTCCGCACTGGATATGACAGCCCGTCGACTGGAGCGGTCGTAGGAGGCGACCTTCAGCGGCGACTTCTTCGCCTTCGCGCCGCCGCCTGCCCGCGCGACGGCGGTCGGCTTCCCCTCGGGCACCCCGGCCACGGCAAGCTGCTGCGAGGGGCTGGGGTCGGGGTTCGCGATGCTGGTGGGGTGCTGGGCGCCGGTGGCCGCGGCGGGTGGTGTCCCGGTCCCGGCCGAACAGCCGGTTGCGAGCAGGGAAATGGAGGCCAGAGTCAGTAAAACGACATGTCTGGCAGGGAGCTTACGCACGTAGGAATCCTCGGAGCGTGTGTTGGGGGAGACGCGCAACAGGGGAAGGACTCGCCTGTACTGACGAGTAACAACTGGCCGTACGATCCCACACGCATCACGGCCATCGCGGAGATTCCTGGGAATCCGGGGGATGACCTGGATCACATCGCTGTCCCGCGAACTGCCGTGCGCACGGAGGCCACTTCGGGCGGCCCGGGAACGACGGCATCCCGCTCGATCGGCCGGTTCCCACATGGTCGAGTCGGAGCCGTCCCCCGACAACGACCTACGGACCGAAGGGTCGTTGGAGAATCAGCCCACTCGGAGCTATGGGTGGTGGGACATGTTCCTCCACCCGATGACGATCCGCGGACCGATGGGCAGGACGTGCCGCGGCACACCGCTCCGACACCGACCGCAACGGAGGCTTCGACGGCGCGGTGCCCGATCCCGAGGTGGTCGCAGAGCCGTGGGAGACCTGGCGCGCCGAGGTCGCGTTTCGCGGAACGGTTCGTGGCCGAGGCGCCCGATCTCGATGTCACCGGTACCACGGCCATGAGCCGATCTTGCTCCGCGAGGTCCTGGTGCACATGATCGAGGAGTACGCCCGGCACAACGGCCACGCCGACTTTCTGCGCGAGCGGATCGGCGGAAGAGCGGGTCAGTGGGCGTCGGGCTTGTTCGGGGTCCCAGACGTAACCAGCCACACCACGGAGACCGCCGCACCGTTCTCGAGCACGCTCGAGGCGCAGTCGTCGTCGAAGCGGACCGGGATCGCCGCCGGCGCCCGCTTCGCGCCGGTCTGCCACAAACCTGCTGCGGCCCCGGCGTAGGCCGGACCGCTGTGGAGCAGGGCGGGAGCCCGGTCGCACGCGACCAGAGCTGCGGAACACACGTAGAAGCCCGCACGCGGCGCCCGCCTTCCCTAGGCTGGAAGTGACGGGTCCCAGATGCGTGACGAGGTGGGTGTGCCTCCTCGGAGGGCGGCTCGCTCTGCGAAGACCGGTCGGATGCGAGGGAAGATGAGACGTCCGGCGATGGAGCCACCGAGCCCACGGGTGCACCTCGTGGGTCGCGCGAAGCGTGTCCGCTCCCTGCGACTGGGGCGCTGGGGACTGTGAGAGAGCGGGTCCGGGTCTTCGGTGGGGCGGTGCTGGCCGCTGTCTATGTGCTGGGCAAGAGGAACGACAGTCTGGAGCTTGCGGAGTCGGCGGGCGGGTCCGGCGCCCTGTACGGGCTGTCGCCCAGCTATCCCCTCTCCGGTCGTTCTCCCGTGGCGGACGCCTTCCAGACCGGCCGCCCCCTGTGGCTGAACGCGGCGGGGATCGCCGCCTACGGCGAGAACCCCCCGGAGGTCCTGCCCGCCAACATCTCGCTGGGCGCACTGCCGCTCGGTGCGAACGGCATTCCGCTGGGCTGTCTGGTTGTCGTGGACGACGTCGCGGACGGCTTCGACGCCGACCGGCGCAACTTTCTGGAGCTCTACGCCGACCAGGTCACCGCATGGCTCGAAGCAGGCGGTGAACCTGACTCCCGCGTCGGCCGCACGGGGCCCCGGCCGCTGCTGGGCCCCGCCCTGGACCGCTTCTGCGTTGGCTCGTTCACCCTGCTCCTGAGCACGGGGCGGATCGACGTGGACGCCCGGGTGCTCAACCTGGTCGACATCCCGCGGGACGACTTCGACGGACGTTTGGAGACGCTGCTGGCGCACACCGTCCCCGACGATCTGCCCGCGCTGATGTCCGTCGTCGAGCCGGGCCACATATCTTCCGGTGGCCGGGAACTCGAGTTCCGCATCCGCCGCCCCACCGGCGAGCTGCGCTGGCTGCGCCTGCGGTACCGGGTGCTGGCGGACAGCGAAGGCAAACCGGAGCGGGTACTCGGAGTGGTCGCCGACGCCTCGCATCTGCGGCCCACCGCCGACGAGGTCTCCAGGGTGCAGCGACTGTCCGTCGCGCTGGCCGGTGCGATGACCGTCCGGGACGTCAGCAGGGCGGTGGTCGTCGCCCTGCGCGACCCGCTGGAAGCAGATCGGGTGGCTCTTGCCGAGCTGGAGGGCGACCGGTTGGTGGTCACAGTCCTCGATCCACCGGAACCCGATGCCTGGCCGGGGCTCTGGCGGTCCGAATGGCGGTCCGAGTGGCCCGATGCGCCCGCGGGCGCGCTGCCCACGCTGGAGGCCGCGGTGCGCGAGGGCCGCATGAGCCTGTGGACGGCGGGTTCCACCCTTGAACCGGGCCTCAGAGGTGTGGGCCCCGGTGGTCTCGCCGTTCTGCCGCTCCCGGCCGAAGGCCGGGTGGTCGGCGCGTGCCTGGTCGGATGGGACGAGCCGCACGCGTTCGGCCCCGAGGAGCGGTACCTGCTCACCGCGACCGCGGGCCTGGTGGGACAGGCCCTGGTGCGCGCCCGTGCGCTCGACGCCGAGCACGAGCTCGCCACAATGCTCCAGCGCAGCCTGCTGCCCCGTAAGCTCCCGCGGCTGTCCGGCGCGGTGGCCGTCGCCCGCTATCTGCCGGCGACGGTGGGACTGGCGGTGGGCGGCGACTGGTACGACGTGATCCCGCTCTCCGAGAACCATGTGGCGCTGGTCGTCGGGGATGTGCAGGGGCACAACGCGGGTGCCGCGACGATCATGGGCCAGATGCGTACGGCGATCAGGGCCTATGCCGTGGAGGGCCATCCGCCCGACGTGGTCGTCTCCCGCGCCAATCGCCTGCTCGTCGGTATGGAGACCGACCTCTTCGCCACCTGCTGCTATGTCGCCATCGACATGGAGGAGGGCACCGCCTGGTGCGTCCGGGCGGGGCATCTCCCGCCGTTGCTTCGTATCCCGGGCGGCGGTACCGGTGAGGTGGAGATCGAGGGTGGGCCGCCGCTGGGCGTGGTGGCGGAGGCAGAGTTCCCGATGACCACGGTCGCACTGGTCCCGGGCGCGGTTCTCGCGCTGCTGACGGACGGCCTGGTCGAGTCGTCGAGCCTTCACCTGGACGACGGCCTGCGCCGGGTGTGCGACGCACTCTCCACCGCCGATCCGTCCGATGCCGGGCGGATGGCCGACGAACTGCTCGGCGGCGTCAACCGGCGCGACGACGATGTGGCCCTGATGCTCCTGCGCTACGACGGGATAGGGGTCCGGCCGCTCCGGGCGACCTGGACGGTGTGGAGGCTGCCCGATGCCGTCGCGCACGCGCGCCGCTTCACCTCCCGCACATTGCGTTCCTGGAACGTGACGGAAGAGCGCGACGCGATCCTGCTGATCGCCTCCGAGCTGGTCACCAATGCCCTGGTGCACACCCAGGGTCAGGTGCGCCTCGATCTCACATTCACGGGGGAGCGGCTGAGGGTGGCGGTGAGCGACTCGTCGCCGCGCGCGCCCGTGAAACCGGCGAGTATGGACTGGGAGGCGACCGGTGGCCGGGGGATCCTGCTCGTCGAGGCGGTGTCGGCGTCGTACGGCTCCGTGCCGCTCGGCGGCGGGAAGCAGGTGTGGGCGGAGGCCGTCCTGCCACGACGCGAGCTCTGATCGGGGGTGTGCGGGTAGGCCAGGGCCCTGTCGAGAGGGGTGCGGTCACGAGATATCTTGATGTCGAGCAATGTTGCAGACGTGGAGCGGAGCACCCGGTGACTGACTCGACCATCATCTATACGCACACTGACGAGGCCCCGGCCCTGGCGACCCATTCGTTCTTGCCTGTGGTCCAGGCCTACGCCTCGACGGCCGGGGTCACTGTGGAGACGCGTGACATCTCGCTCGCGGGGCGCGTTATCGCCAGCTTCCCCGAGCGCCTGGAAGAGGGCCAGCGGGTCGACGACGCCCTCGCCGAGCTCGGCGAGCTGGCCAAGACGCCCGGCGCGAACATCATCAAGCTGCCGAACATCTCGGCTTCGATCCCGCAGCTGAAGGCGGCGATCGCTGAGCTGCAGCAGCAGGGCTACGCGCTGCCGGATTACCCGGACGACCCGAAGTCCGACGAGGACCGTGACGTCCGCGCGCGTTACGACAAGGTCAAGGGCAGTGCCGTCAACCCGGTGCTGCGTGAGGGCAACTCCGACCGCCGCGCTCCGGCGTCGGTGAAGAACTACGCCAAGGCGCACCCGCACACGATGGGTGCATGGGTCTCCGACTCGAAGACGAACGTCGCGCACATGGACGCCGACGACTTCCGCTCCACCGAGAAGTCCGCGGTCATCGCCGAGGACGGCTCACTGCGCATCGAGCTGGCGGGGGACGACGGCAGCACCACCGTCCTGCGCGAGTCGGTGCCCGTGCTGGCGGGCGAGGTCGTGGACGCGTCGGTGATGCGGGTGGCGGCGCTGCGTGAGTTCTTCACCGCGCAGGTCGCGCGTGCCAAGGCCGAGGGCGTCCTGTTCTCGGTGCACCTGAAGGCCACGATGATGAAGGTCTCCGACCCGATCATCTTCGGTCACGTAGTACGGGCCTTCTTCCCGAAGACGTTCGCCGAGCACGGCGCGGCGCTCGCCGCGGCCGGACTGAGCCCGAACGACGGGCTCGGTGGCATCCTCAAGGGCCTGGAGTCGCTGCCCGAGGGCGCGGCGATCAAGGCGTCCTTCGATGCCGAGCTCGCTGAGGGCCCGGCCCTGGCGATGGTCGACTCCGACCGGGGCATCACCAATCTGCACGTACCGAGCGATGTCATCGTCGACGCCTCCATGCCGGCCATGATCCGCACCTCCGGTCACATGTGGGGCCCGGACGGCCAGGAGGCCGACACCCTCGCGGTTCTCCCCGACAGCAGCTACGCCGGCATCTACCAGGTCGTCATCGACGACTGCCGCGCGAACGGCGCCTTCGACCCGTCGACGATGGGCTCGGTGCCCAACGTCGGCCTCATGGCGCAGAAGGCCGAGGAATACGGCAGCCACGACAAGACCTTCGAGATCCCCGCCACGGGAACGGTGCGGGTCGTCGACGGTGGTGGCAACGTCGTGCTCGAGCAGGCCGTGGGCGCCGGCGACATCTTCCGCATGTGCCAGACCAAGGACCTGCCGATCCAGGACTGGGTCAAGCTCGCCGTCACCCGCGCCGGCGCGACCGGCGACCCGGCGGTGTTCTGGCTCGACGAGGGCCGCGCGCACGACGCGGTCCTCATTGAGAAGGTCAAGACCTATCTCGCCGAGCACGACACCGACGGGCTGCGGATCGAGATCTTGTCGCCGGTCGACGCGACCGCGTTCTCCCTGGAGCGCATCCGTCGCGGCGAGGACACGATCTCGGTCACCGGCAACGTGCTGCGCGACTACCTGACCGACCTGTTCCCGATCCTTGAGCTCGGCACGAGCGCGAAGATGCTCTCCGTCGTCCCGCTCATGAACGGTGGCGGACTGTTCGAGACCGGCGCCGGCGGCTCCGCGCCCAAGCACGTTCAGCAGCTCGTCAAGGAGAACTATTTGCGCTGGGACAGCCTGGGCGAGTTCCTCGCGCTCGCGGTCAGCTTCGAGCACCTCGCGCAGACGACGGGCAACGCGCGCGCTCAGGTGCTCGCCGACACGCTCGACCGTGCCACCGGCGCCTTCCTCAACGAGAACAAGTCGCCCAGCCGTCGGCTTGGTGGCATCGACAACCGCGGGAGCCACTTCTACCTGGCGCTCTACTGGGCGCAGGAGCTGGCGAAGCAGACCGACGACGCCCAGCTCGCGGAGGCGTTCGCCGCCCTCGCCAAGACGCTGAGCGAGCAGGAGCAGACCATCGTCGACGAGCTGATCGCGGTGCAGGGTTCGCCGGCCGACATCGGTGGCTACTACCAGCCCGACTCGTCCAAGGCCTCGGCGGTCATGCGTCCGTCGGCGACCTTCAACCAGGCCCTCGCGACCCTCGGCTGACGCGATGGCTGCGGACGGGTGAGGGTGCCCGGGTCTTGCCACTGCCCATGCGGTGACCGTTGTGCTGAAGCCCGACAAGAGCCTTCGCCGCGGAGGCACCCGTCCTCCGTCCGCACCCGTTCCGCCCCGGCCGGCTTCTGTCCGGCCGGGGCGGTCCCGTCGTCCGCATCGCGCCTTCGGCTTCCTCATCCGTGGGCCGCGCTCAAGGAACTCGCGCTGCCGGTCACCAGAACACCCACGGTCGGCCGCCGAGTTGCTGATGCCTACGACCACCCAGGTCGCGGACAGGGGATCACTGCACCGAGGTCTGGGGCGGCAGACACGGAACGGTGGCAGCGTCACCGTCCCGCACGGCTTGCACCACGGCGTCATGGAGTGTGCGGCTGTCGCTCTCGGAAGGGCAGGACGTTGGACTGCCCGACATCGTGAACCAGTCCGATGCCCCGCTGTACTGCACAGCGACCCGTGCTTCACCATCCGCCCAGGTGGTATGCACGGTGAGGTCCCCGGTCACCACGCCGACCTCGTCCGTGAGCACCCCTCCGCGCCCTGAGAACACTCCGGTGGTCGTCCACGATGCCCAGCTCATCCTCCCAGCGTCACACTGCCGCCTCGCATGCGCGACTCGTTGCCGCGCTGGCTGCGAGGGCGTGACGGCCCGGCAGCCGACCAATTCCGGCAGCTTCCGCAGCTGCGGAGCTTCCGTTGGGCGCGGTCAGCGGCCGGCGGTGATGGCCGCCACGACGGCCTTGACGAGGCGTGCGACGTAGCCGTCGTCCGTCGGCCCGCCGACGGCAAGCATGCGGAAGTACAGCGGGGCGCCGAAGAGGTCGATGGCGAGGCTCGTGTCGATGTCGGGCGGCAGTTCGCCACGCTCCGTCGCCCGGCGCAGGAGCGTCGCGACGGCTGCGCGACGGGGCTCGAGGACCGCCTGATGAAGGGCCTCGTGCAAGGGACTGTTGCGAGCCGACTCGGCCAGCAGATCAGGGATGATCCGGCCCACCAGCGGATGCCGCAGCGCTTCCATGGTCTCTCTGATGAACCTCTCGACATCGACACCCAGCGACCCCGAGTCCGTCGTGGTGGGGATGTGTTCGGCGGCCATCTCGGACACAAGGTCCACCACCATCGCCTCTTTGGAAGGCCAGCGGCGGTAGAGCGCGGCCTTGCCGACGCCCGCGCGGCGGGTCACGGCCTCCATGGACATACGGGCGTACCCGGTCTCCGCCAGCTCCTCGAACACGGCCCGTCGGATCGTCTCGGTCACGGACTCCCGGAGGAGAGCGGCGCCGGTGGCAGGGCGGAGGAGTTCGCTGGCAGGGCTTGTGTCCATGATCGGAGATTAGCACGGAACGGAACGGTTGCGTTCCGTCAATTCCCGCTGTACGTTCCGCGCAGTGTTCCGGAACGGTTCCGTTCCGTTCCGTTCCGCTGGGAGGGGTTCTGATGAAGTTCCTTTTCGACGACAAGGCGTTCTCCGACTGGCTGGACGAGCGACTGGCCGTGTGATGGGACTCGAAGCCGAAGTGCACCCCGGCAGCACGGCCGACGGCACCCGCCGACGCGCCCGCACCGTCCTCGTCGTGCTGGCGCTCTTCATCGTGATCAACGCCGCGGACAAGGCCGTACTCGGCCTCACCGCGGACCCGATCAGGGACGATCTCGGTCTCACTGCAACCGAGTTCGGCACCGTCGCCAGCAGCTTCTACCTGCTGTTCAGTGTCTCGGCCGTCGCGGTCGGCTTCCTTGGCGACCGGATCCGTGCCCGGCCGCTGCTCGCCGCGCTCGCGCTGGTCTGGGCCGCGGCGCAGCTCCCGATCCTGCTGCCCGCGGCGGGCTTCGGCACCCTCGTCGCCACCCGTGTGGTGCTCGGCGCGGGCGAGGGGCCGGGGTATCCGCTGGCCAACTACACAGCGTTCACCTGGTTTCCGGGCAAGGGGCGGTCGCTGCCCTCCGCCGTGGTCGTCGCCGGGGGCGCGGGCGGCACCATTGTGGCCGCCCCCCTTGTCATCCTGGTCAGCAACACCCTCGGGTGGCGCGCCTCCTTCGGTCTGCTGGGCGGGATCGGGATCCTCTGGGTGATCGCCTGGCTGCGGCTCGGCGGAAGCGGACCGTACGCCGCACGGGTGGACGCCACCGCCCCGGTCGGGGATGCCTTGTCCGTTGCTGTACCGGGCGCGCCCGCGGGCGAGGCGCCCTTCCGGCGCATCGTCGCCACTGGCACCTGGCTCGGGGCCACGTTCTCCGCCTTCACGGTGATGTGGACCCTGGCCCTCGGATTCGCCTGGCTGCCGCTGTTCCTGGAGGAACAGGCGGGATTCAGCGACGCGGAGATCAGCGGGATCCTCGGGCTGCCCGCACTGTCGATGGCCGTCCTTGTCCTCACAGCCGGAATCGCCGCCCAGCGGCTGCTGCGCAGGGGCACCACCGCCCGGGTCGCCCAGGGTCTGCTCGGCGCACTGCTGCCACTGCTCGCCGGGGCCTGCCTGCTGCTGACCACCCGCGTGGGGCCCGGCGCTCTCCTGCTGCCGCTGGTGGTGGCCTTCTCCGCCGGCAACGGGCAGACACCGCTGACCAACTCGGCTATCGCGGATATTTCCCCGCCCGGACGGCGCAGCGCCGCCCTGGGTCTGTCGTACGCGCTCGCCGCCCTCTCCAGTCTGCTCGCGCCGTACGTCACCGGCCGGATCATCGATGCGGCGCCGAGTGAAGCGCTGGGGTATGGCCGGGCCTTCGATGTCGCGGCCTGGCTGCTGATCGCCGGCGGTGTGATCTCGATGCTCCTGGTACGGCCCGACCGGGACGCCCTGTTGCTGGGTACCCAGCGAAGGAGTGACATCTGATGCTGTCCGACATCGCCGTTGTCCAGGGGGCCCGTACGCCGGTGGGGCGGTACCGGGGCGCGCTGCGTTCGGTCCCCGCGCACCGGCTCGGTGCCGTGGTGATCCAGGAAGCGATCGTGCGCGCCGGCGTCGAGCTGTACGCCGTCGACGAAGTGGTCCTGGGTTGTGTGGGACAGGTGGGGCCGGACGCGTTCAACGCCCGGCGCGCGGCACTCGCCGCCGGACTGCCGGTCCACGTCCGCGCGTACAACGTCAACCGGCTGTGCGGGTCCGGCATCCAGGCCGTCTGGTCCGCCGCGCAGACTCTCGCCCTCGGCGAGGCCGAGATCATGGTGGCCGGTGGCAACGAGTCGATGACCCGCCAGCCGTTGCTCGACTACAGCGAGCGGGCCCCCGACGAACTCTTCGGGCAGCACCGGATCGACGGCACCGTCTCGCTGGTCACCGACCCGTTCGCGCACGCTCCGATGGGTATGACGGGCGAGCGCGTGGCGGGACTGTTCTCCATCTCCCGGGAGCGCCAGGACCGTTGGGCCGTTGAGAGCCAGCGCCGCGCCGCCGTGGCCCTTGCGGACGGGCGGTTCGCCGGCCAGATCGTGCCCGTGATCACTCCGGACTGCGCTGTCGAGCAGGACGAACACCCGCGCCCCGGCACCACCCTGCAGAAACTCGAGGCGCTCGCTCCCGCGTTCACCGATGACGGCACGGTCACTGCGGGGAACTCGGCGGGGCTCAACGACGGTGCCGCCGCCGTGGTGCTGATGCGCGGTGCCGATCTCCCTCACGGAACCGCCCCCTTGTGCTGGCTGCGCGACACGGTCGTCACTGCGCTCGAACCGGAGATCATGGGATTCGCGCCCGCCGAGGCCATCAGGAAACTGCTGCAGCGCACCGGCCTCCTCCTCGACGACGTCCAGGTGATCGAGCTCAACGAGGCCTTCGCCGCCCAGGTCCTTGCCGTGATGGACGACCTCAAGCTCGAGCCCGACCGGGTCAATCCGAACGGCGGGGCGATCGCGCTCGGACACCCCATCGGCGCCACGGGCACGATCCTGCTGCTCAAGGCCGCGCACGAACTGCGCCGCACCGGCGGGCGGTTCGCCGTGATCGCCATGTGCATCGGAGGTGGCCAGGGCATCGCCGCGCTGATCGAGAATCCGGGGAGTGCCTGATGGGCGAGTATGTCTGGTTCCCGGGCCGCGAGTTGACCGAGCACAGCAATGTTGCCGCGTTCTGCCGCGCCCACCGCATCGACGGATACCGTGAGCTGCACGGCCGTTCCGTCACCGATCCGGAGTGGTACTGGTCTCACGCCGCTCGTGACATCGGCATCGTCTGGCACGAACCGCCGCTGCGCACCTGCGACGACCGCGGTGGTATCGCCGCCACCCGCTGGTTCCCGGGCGGCCGCACGAATCTCGTCGACTCCTGCCTCGAACGCCATGTGCGGGAGGGCCGCGGTGATGCCGTCGCGTTGCGCTGGGAGCGCGAGGACGGGTCCGGCGGCCGGCTCGGCTACGGCGAGGTGGCGCAGTTGAGCGCCCGGGTCGCCACCGGGCTGCGCGGCCTCGGGGTGGGGGTGGGGGACCGGGTGGCGGCATTTCTGCCACCCGGTCCCGAGGCCTTCGTGCTGCTCTTCGCCTGCGCCCGCATCGGAGCCGTACTGGTGCCGATGTTCTCCGGCTTCGGCTCCGAGGCGCTCGCCGTGCGGCTGGCCGACGCCGAGGCACAGGTGCTCGTCACTGCTGCTGCCACGACCCGGCGCGGCACTCGGCACGACATGGAGTCGGTCGCCCGTGCAGCGGCGGAGAAGGTGCCCGCGGTACTTCATCTCGTGGTCGTCACCGAGGAGTTGACGCGCGGGTCGACGGACGACACGTCATCGGCCCGTCCGGCGGCCACGAGCTGGGACCGGCTGGTCGCGGCGGAGCCCGCCGCGACCGTCTCGCTCCCCGGCAGCGCCCCCTTCCTCCTCATGCACACCTCCGGCACCACCGGACTGCCCAAGGGCGCGGTCCACACCCACGGCGGCTTTCCGTTGCAGGTCGGCTCGGAAGTCCGCTACAACCTCGACGTCCGCCCGGACGACGTGGCCTTCTGGGTCACCGACCCCGGCTGGATCATGTTTCCGCTTGTCGCCGTCGGCTGCACCCTCGCGGGTGCCTGCGTCCTGGCGTACGAAGGCGCGATCGACCATCCGGACCCTGCCCGGCTGTGGCGGCTGCTGGACGACCACCAAGTCACGGTCTTCGGGAGCTCGCCCAGCCTGTCGCGGACGCTGATGACGCGAGACCCCGCCCCGGCTGCCCCGCCCGCCCCCACCCGGCTGAGGATTCTGGGCTCCACCGGGGAACCCTGGACCGAGGATGCCTGGCAGTGGTATTTCGCGGAATTCGGCGGCCGGCGCTGCCCCGTGATCAATATCAGCGGAGGTACGGAGGTCGGTGGGTCGCTCCTGGGCTCCTCGCCCACCGTGCCGCAGTCGCCCTGCAGCTTCGCCGGCCCCTGCCTGGGCATCGATGCCGCCGTCGTCGACGCCGACGGCGCCGAGGTCGCGGCGGGAGAACTGGGCGAGCTGGTGGTCCGGCGATCCTGGCCGGGGATGACCCGCGGACTGTGGCGGGCGCCGGAGCGCTTCGCCCATACGTATTTCAGCCGGCTGCCGGGCCGCTGGTCCCACGGCGACCTCGCCTCCCGCGTCGGCGAGGAGTGGTTCCTGCACGGCCGGCTGGACGACGTCATCAAGGTGGCAGGCAAGCGGCTCGGGCCGGCCGAGGTCGAAGAGGCCGTCCTCGGGGACCCGGCAGTGGCCGAGGCCGCAGCCGTCGGGGTGCCGCACCGCATCAAGGGGGAAGTCCTCTGGTGCTTCGTGGTCCCTTCGCGCGGCCCGCTTGCCGCGGCGGACGCAGACCGGATCCGTGAGCGCGTGGCCGACGCGCTCGGGCACGCCTTCCGGCCCGGCCGAGTGATTGCACTTCCCGCCCTGCCCAGGACCCGCACCGGAAAGGTGATGCGGCGCCTGATCCGCGACTGTGTCACCGGCGATCCGCCCGGCGACCTTTCCACCCTCGTGAATCCCCGGAGCCTCGAAGCACTGCGCTCCGTCGTCCCCGACGCGCCGGACCACTGACACGGACCACTGACCCGACCACAGCCCGCAGACCACCGACAGCAGCCAGCGACAAGGGAGTTCCATGCCGACGATCGACATTCTCCTGCCGGGCTTCGCCATCGACACCGACCAGGGCTATCCCGCCTTCTGCGGAGTCTTCCTGGTCCGCGGAACCGACGCCGCGGGGCGGAACCGGAACATCCTCGTCGACGCCGCGCACGTCGGACGGCGCCCCCACCTGTGGGACGCGCTCGCCGCCCGCGGGCTCACAGCGGCGGACATCGACACCGTGGTGCTCACGCACGCCCACTGGGACCACGTACAGAACATCGATCTGTTCCCACAGGCGACCCTGCTGATCCACACCGACGAGCGGCGGTACGCCCACACACCGCACACCAACGACTGGGCCACCCCCGCGTGGACCGGACTGCTGCTCGAACAACTACCCGTCCGCGAGGTCGCGGACGGGGAGGACATCATTCCCGGTGTCACCGCCGTCGGGCTGCCGGGGCATTCGCCCGGCAGCATCGGGGTGCTGGTGGACACCGATGCCGGGCGGAGCGCGATCACCGGCGACGCACTGCACTTCGCCTACGTTGCCCAGACGCGCCGCAACCCCCTCGTCTTCTGGGACGCCGAGCTGGCATCACGCAGCATCGAACGGGTCATCGATCTGGCGGATGTCATCTACCCCGGCCACGACCGCCCCTTCCGCCTCACCGCCGACAATGAGATCGACTACCTCGAGCCGTTCGCGCTGACGGTGACGGGGCTGCGGCCCGACGCCGACGGGCTCGTCTTCGCGGACGGTTCGGCACGCCCGCTGTGGGTCATGCCCGGCATCCGCGACCAGCGCCCGAGGTACGAGAAGAACGCCGAGGAGATAACACGCCGAATTACACAGGTTCCCCGTGTCGTCCGCCCGGATCCGCGATGAGCTCGGTCAGCGAGCGGTTGAGTACGTCGAAGAACGGTCCGGGCTCCTCGCGCGGGAAGAAGTGGCCGCCCGGCACAGTGGACATCCGGAAGCGCTGGGCGTACCGCTCCCACAACCACACGGCGCCCGGGTCCACGAGCCGGTCGTCCTCACCCGCGAAGGCATGGATGTCGAGCGGCAGCCGCGCCTCCTCGTCGTCCGGATCAGGCAGCCCCGCCCGCCGGTGACTGGCACAGATCCGCAAGTCGTCCCGGATGATGGGCAGCAGGGCCCGCAGCCAGTCGTCCCGGCCGAGGAACTGTGGGCTGAGCCCTCCGATGTCCACCAGGAAACGGGCGAGTTCCACGTCCGCGTACCGGTCGGCCGGCGGCAGCGGCGGAGTGAGGTGCGGGGCACCGTAGGCGCCGACGAACAGCATCAGCGGCGCCCGGCCGCCGCCCCGCATCCGGGCTGCCGCCAGCGCGAAGGCCACCAGGGCGCCCATGCTGTGCCCGTAGACGGCGTACGGCCGGTCCAGCCAGGGGGCGAGTTCGCGCTCGAGGGCCTCGGCCAGCGTCCCGGCATCGCGGAAGCGGGGCTCGCGGAAGCGTGACTCGCGCCCGGGCAACTGCACCGGCAGGACGTCGATTTCGGGCGCCACCCGAGCAGGCCACGGGGCAAAGAACGAGGCCCCGCCACCCGCGTGGTGGAAGCAGAACAGCCGCAGCCGGGCGTTCTCCCGGGGCGCCCGGACCAGGCAGGCCGTCGGCGTCGAGACCGTGGTCGTCATGCGCGGACCACCACGTCGTACATCTCCCGGAAGGTGATGGCCTCCAACAGCCCGGCCACCGGGACAGGCCGGCCCGTGAGGCTCTCCACGACGGTGACCAGGCGCAGCAGGTGCACCGAGTCCCATTCGGGGACGTCGTCCAGGGGGCGGTCGAGGTCCTCGGGCGTGACGTGCAGGCCGAGCTCCTCCTCCAGGAGGGTGCAGAACGCCGCGGTGTCCGCGATGGCGGTGGTCATGTCCGGTCTCCCTCGAAGGTGGTGTGCAGGCGCAGATGGGCGGGTGCGGGGGCGATGTCGCGCAGGTCGTGGTGGAAGAAGGCGACGTCGGGGTCGTACGGGTCCGGCCCGGCGGGGGTGAAGCCGTGGTCGGTGTAGAAGGAGGAGAAGGCGGCGTTCCTGGACGTGGGCAGATAGCGGCCCGTCGTGGCGCGGGCGCCGGTGGCGCGGGCATGATCGAGCACCGCACTCAGGCATCCGCTCTCGATGCCCCGGGAGAAGACCCTGCAACTCAGCACGAAGTTGTCGATGCGCAGCTGCTCCGCGTCGCGGCGCAGGAACACCGCACCGACGAGCCCGTGGTCGCCGAACCGGTCGCGTGCGGACACCACGAGCGCGCTGTGGCCCGGGAGTCCGGCCCACTGAAGCACCTGCGGAACCTGCATGCGCGCGGTTGCGAGGTGGAACTGGTTGGTGCGCAGGGTGAGTTGGGAAACCCGCGGTGCCTCCGACGGGTCTGCCGGCCGCACGGTGACCTCGATTCCGAGCCCGTCCAGGTAGTCCTGGTAGGAGCCGATGTCCTCGCGGAACTCCTGTCGCCGGGCCTCCGTACGATAGCGGCCCGTCCGTTCGCGGTCCTCCTCGGTGAGCTGGGGCAGGTCGAACCAGCCGTCGGCGAGCAGCGCGGACGGATGCAGGGCCGGCTCCTGGTCGACGTGGACCACGGCGACCTCGGGCAACTGCTCTCTGACCAGACCGCACTCGAAGAGGGTGTCGTCGACGAAGACGAAGCTGTCAAGGCCAAGCCCCAGCCGCTCGGAGATGTCCCGCAGGTTGTCGTGCTTGGCCGACCAGTTGGCGTTGACACAGACGAAGTCGTCCTCGCGCAGCAGCATCGAAGGATGGTCGCGCAGCACCTCGCGCACCGCGCCCGCGTCGTTCTTGCTGCTCACGGCGAGCAGCACGCCCTGCGAGCCGAGCTGGGCGAGCACCCGCTGGAACTCCAGGAAGGCCTCCCCGCGGAACCCCGCGCCGAGCTCGATGCCGTCCGGGCCCTCCTCACCGAGCACTCCGCCCCACAGTGTGCCGTCCAGGTCCAGCACCAGGCATTTACGAGTCCTGCCCAGGCGGCCCAGGACGAGGTGGCCGACCTCCCTCGCGTAGCCGGAGAGCAGCCCCTCGGCCAGCCTGGCCTTGGCGTACAGGCCGGTGCGTGGCTCGTACGCGGGCGTGCCCAGGCTCACCAACGGGTCGAGGTCGACGACGACCACCCCGGGATGTTCCTGGGCGAGGGCGAGCAGCCCGCTGTTGAACTCGCGCCACACGGCGCCCAGCCGGGCCCGGGAGCGCAGATCGACCAGTTGGTGGGCGTGGTGGTGCAGCAGCGGCACGGTGTTGAGCACCAAGAGCCCCCGGCCGCAGTCCTGGTGGGTGTTCACTGCCTTGCCGAGGAGAGCGAGTCTGTCCCGGGCCGCAGCCTCGACGTCCTCGACCCGCCAGGGCATGGGCACCTGCTCGAAGACCGTATGCGGGTCGAGGAGGCACAGGGTGAGCAGGGGCTGCCGGGCGCCGTCGCCGGACCGCGCGGGCCCCAGCAGGTCCTGCAGATACGAGCCGTAGGGGGAGACCACCGGGTCGAGCAGCAGCCCGTGCCGGGCGAGTTGAGCGGTGAGCGGGCCGACGAGCGGTGCGACCGTGGACTGGCCGGTGACGGCGACGGTGACCACCGGCAGGTCCGGGTGGAGCCGTGCGACCGCCTCGCGGTCGAGACGGGCCAGCAGCTGGCCCGCCGCAGGCAGATCGCTCTCCGGCAAGCGGGTGAGCAGGGCACGGACCGAACCGTACTCGGCCTCCAGCCGGCCTGCGGCGTACGCGCTGCGCAGAGTGCGCAGCGCCCCGGGATCCCGCCAGGTGCCGCTGTCGCCCGCGGCGGTGAACGCGGTGCGGGGCGTGGTGTGGGCCGTGGTGTCTGCCGCGGTGCGTTCCGTGGTGGTCATGTGCGCTCCAGGGCGACGCCGGACTTGATCCACTTGCTGGACTCGACAGCGACCGCGACGGCGCGCCCGGGACCCTGCCACTGCTCGGTCAGCTCGGCGAGCTGGAGGAACGGCAGGGCGTTGCCGTTGTTGCCGACGGTGCGTACGACGTTGATGCGCCGGGCGTCCGGGGCGGGCATCTCCGCGGAGATACGGTCGCTCATCCGGCCGGAGAGCTGGGGCGGGAGCAGGTAGTCCACCTGCTCGGCCGCCCAGCCCAGGTCGTCGAGGAGTTCCCAGAACATCTGCGATGCCAGGCCGGGCACAGCCGCTTCGATGGCCTTGTAGTCCTCGGAGATCACCGTCCGGTCGCTGTGCCGGTCTCCGAGGCCGAACCAGTCGATGACCTGACCCGGCTTCTTGCCGAGGCCCACCAGCCGGTTGAGCACCTGGCGGATCTCGATGCCGTGGCCGAGGGGCTCTGCACTGAGCACAGCGGCACCTGCTCCGTCGCCGAAGAGCACATAGTTGACGAGTTCGGCGGAGGTACGGGAGCCGGGGTCGAAGTCCGTCTCCAGGTGTTTGGCGCACACATCGCCGCCGATCACCAGCACGGTCGCGCAGCGCCCGGCGAGCAGCAGGGTGCGGGCCACGTCGAGTGCCTGAACGGCCCCGGCGCAGCCGGACTGGAGCTGGTAGGTGGGAACGTTGTCGATACCGAGACGGTCCGCCACGAGGTTCACGGTGGCGGGCATCAGCTGGTCCGGGGTGGCCGTGCCCATGACGATGCAGTCGACGTCCCCCGGTTCCAGGCCCGCTTCCGTCAGGGCCCGGTCCCCGGCGGTCGCCGCGATGTCGGCGAGGGTGTGCCGGATGTGACCGGTCGCCAGGTCGACGGCGAAGTACCTGCTGGTGTTGCCGATGAACATCTCGGCCCACCGCTCGTCGACGCCGACGAGCTTTGCCAGTGTCGCGTTGTCCACCGGTTCGCCCGGCAGACAGGTGCCGACCGAGACCAGGTGCGCGGTGGGGACGGTCATGAGTGCCTTCCTTCCGGTACGGACGGTGTCAGCAGACGGTCGTGCAGATAGCGGGTGAGGTCGCCCACGGTCTCCAGACTCGCGAGCAGCTCCTCGATCGGGAGACTGCCGAGCCGGGGCAGCTCGTTCTCGATACGGGTCTTGAGCTCCATCACCTGGATCGAGTCGAAGCCGAGGTCTTCGTGCAGGCGTGAACGGCCGTGAACCTGGGGCGGTTCGTGCCCGCCGACCTGGCAGATCAGACGGTGCGTCACCTCGGAGACGAGGTGCGGGGGTTCACCGGCACGGGTCGGCGGGCACGATTCTCCACGGTCCGCCGTCGGCGGTGCCGCGGCTGCCGCGTCCGTGGCGAGGGAAGTGGACACGGGCAGTTCTGGTGCGTCGGCGGAGCGCCAGGCGCGGAAGGTGTCGTCGAAGAGATACGGCGGCAGCCGGCGCGGCACCCGGTCCGCCTCCTGGTACAGCGCGTCCCAGTCGGGGGTGAGCCCGGCGCACCACAGTTCCCCGAGCAGCTGGTACAGCCGGTGCCCCGGCGCGCGGTGCCCGGGGTGGGCGGCGTGGCAGCTCACCGGGTGGCCGGTGTCCGGCTTGAGGCGCGCGAGCAGCGGAGTGAGGGCGGCGCGCGGGCCGATCTCCACGATGTGGGTGGCTCCGGCGGCGAACAACCCGGTCGCGGCCTCGGCGAACCGTACCGGCGCGGTGATCTGTTCCGTCCAGTAGTCCGCGTCCAGGGTCTCGTCATCGGCCGTGCGGCGCCCGTACACGGTGGAGAAGTACGGCACTGTGGGCCGGCGCACCGGCACGTCTGCCGCACGGCGGAACTCCGCCACGACGGGCCGCATCAGCGGCGAGTGGAAGGCGTGTGAGACGGCCAGCGGACGCGAGGCAATACCCCGGTCGACCAACGCGGCACGCAGCGCGTCCAGTTCGGCCACATCGCCGGCGACCACCGTGCTGTCCGGGCCGTTGAGCGCGGCAACACACAGCCGCGTATCCTCGCCCAGCAGCGCCTCTACGCCGGTCGCGCCCAGCGGCACCGAGAGCATGCCGCCCCCGTCGGGGAGTGCCTCCATCAGGGTGCCCCGGCGCGCGACCAGCCTGGCGGCGTCCCCGGGATCGAGCGCGCCGGCCGTGCACGCGGCGGCGAACTCGCCGACGCTGTGTCCGATGACGAACGATGGTCTGATCCCGGCCTCGACGAGGGTGCCGGCCATCGCGTACTCCACCGCGAACAGCGCGGGCTGGGCCAGGCCCGTACGGTCGATGCCCGGGTCGCCGTCGAGTACGGCGTCCCGTACCGACAGCCCGAGGTGGCCGGCGAGTATCTTGTCGATCTCGTCCAACAGCCGCGCGTAGACGGGGGACTCGGTGTACCAGGAGGCGGCCATACGGGGGTGCTGCGCGCCCTGACCGGTGAAGGCGAACGCCACCGCGGGTACCGTCCGCCGCGCGCCGCCGGCCGGCCCGCCGCCCGCGGAGTGTTCCGCCGCGTCGCGCAGCCCCGCCACCAGTTCGGTCAGGCCCGCGGCGGCGACGGCCACCCGGTGCGGCAGCCGGGACTTGACCCGGTTGCTGGTCCAGCACAGTTGCGCCAGCCGGTCCTCTGGCAGGCGGGCCAGGGCCTCCGCCTGGGCCAGCAGGTTGGGGCGCAGTTGCCGTGCGGAACGGGCGGACACGGTGAACACTCCCGGCGCCCTGTCGCCGGACCGGTGTACCGCTCGAGGCGCGGAGGACAGCACCGCGTGCGCGTTGGTGCCGCCGATGCCGAAGCTGCTGACGGCGGCGTGCACGGTGCCGGACGGAAGCCGCAGCGGGGACTTGAGCAGTGAGAGCCGCCGCTCGGCCAGCTGGAGTCCGGGGTTCTCGTCGTCGGCGAAGCGGCTGGGGGGCACGGTCCGGTGATGCAGAGCGAGCGCGGTCTTGACGATCCCGGCGATGCCGGCCGCTCCCTCGGCATGCCCGAAGTTGCTCTTGACCGAACCCAGCGCGATGCTCCCGACGCGGCGGTCACCGGCAAAGTGACCGAGTGCCTGCGCCTCCATCATGTCGCCGAGCAGGGTGCCGGTGCCGTGCGCCTCGACGAAGCGGATGTCGTCCGCGGTGACCCCGGCCGACTGCCAGACGTCCTCGATGAGTTGCTGCTGGGCCCAGCGATTGGGGGCGGTGATCCCATTGCTGCGCCCGTCCTGGTTGACCCCGCTCCCACTCAGCACGGCGTACACCGGCTGGCGGTCGGCCAGGGCGTCGCTGAGCCGGCGCAGCACCAGCACCGCGATGCCCTCGGCCCGTCCGATTCCGTCGGCCGATGCGCTGAAGGGCTTGCATCGTCCGTCGGGCGCCGAGAGGCCGGCCTGGGCGTAGAAGATGTTGATGACGGGCGTCATGATCAGGTTGGTGCCCGCTGCCAGGGCGTAGTCGCAGTCGCCGGCGCGCAGTGCGCCTGCCGCGAGATGGACGGCGACGAGCGACGAGGAGCAGGCCGTGTCCACCGCCAGGCTGGGGCCCTTGAGGTCGAGGTGGTACGAGACCCGGTTGGCGCCCATGAAGTAGCCGTTGCCGGAACCGTAGCGGGCGGTGATCCTGTCGTAGTCCGACAGTTGCAGATACGCCCATTCGTTGGCCATGACTCCGACGAACACTCCGGTTCCGGTGCCGGCCAGGTCCTCGGGGGCGACCGCCGCGTCCTCGATGGCGCGCCAGGAGCACTGCAGCAGCAGCCGTTGCTGCGGGTCCATGGCGGCCGCCTCGCGTGGTGAGATCCCGAAGAACTGTGGGTCGAAGGCGTCCGGATCGTCGATGAAGCCACCGCGTACGGTGTTGCTGCGGCCGGGCGGCCGGGCCTCGGACGTACTGGCGGGACTGGTCGGGGGCGCCATGTGGTAGCGGTCGGCGTCCCAGCGCTGCTCCGGGACGCGGCGGGTACCGTCCCGGCCCCCCATCAGGAGCTCCCAGAACTCCTTCGGGTCGCGGGCACCCGGAAAGCGGCAGTCGAGGCCGACGACCGCGACCGCTTCGCGGTCGGTCATGACGCCTCTCCGCCGCTACCGTCCGCGAGGCGCTCGGCGAGATGCGTACTGATCGCGCGGACCGTGGGGAAGTCGTAGGCGATCGTCGGGGAGACCGGCAGCCGATACCGCTCCTCGATCTCGCCGCAGATGCCGATCGCCGCGACCGAGTCGATGCCGTAGTCGGCGAGCGGCGTGGTCGGGTCGATCTCATCGGCGGACCGGTGCAGATGGAACGCAACGCGGTCGGTGAGCCACTGCTCGAGGTCCGGAGCGGTCAGGCCGGACAACGCGATGTCCAGATTCTCGGGGCGGGTTTCGGGGGCGATGTGCATGGCGTACCTCTCCCTTGGGGGTCCGGGTGGTCTCAGCGACCGCGGGCGGCCAGCGGGGCGGACTCCGGGTTGTTGTCGGCGCCGCCGTCGATCAGGGCCACGACCGGTCGTTCCAGGCGTTGGTGCAGAACGGGCAGGGCACCGTCGAGGAAGAGCTGCCGCATGAGGGTGCGCTGTGTCTTGCCGCTGGTGGTCTTGCGGATCACACCGGGTCGCACCAGCACCACGCTCGCGGCGGGCAGCTGGAACTCGCGGCTCACCAACTCCCGTACCGACGCGGCGAGTCCCGGCAGGTCCGGCTCGTCGTAGGTGCGCGGACGGATCTCCTGCACCACCACCACATGGGCGCGCTCGGCCTCTTCGTCCAAGACGGTGAACACGGCGCCGCCGCCACGGCGGAAGGCGGGCCCCGAGTCCTGCACGGCATGCTCGATGTCCTGCGGGTAGAGGTTGCGGCCGTGGTGGATGAGCATCTCCTTGATCCGCCCGGTGACGTACAACTCCCCGCCGAGCAGGGCGCCGAGGTCGCCGGTGCGGAAGTACCCCGAGCGACCGTCCGCGGTCGACGCCTGGAAGGACTCGGCGGTCTCCTGGGGGCGGTTCCAGTAGCCGGCGGCCACCGAGGGGCCGTGCAGCCAGATCTCGCCGACCCGGCCGTCCGGCAGTACCTCGAGGGTCATCGGGTCCACGAGGAGGACCTCGGTGTCCTTCGGGCGGCCGCAGCCGACCAGGGTTCTGGTCGCCCGGCCGGGTTGTGCGGGCTGCAGCTCGTCCTGCTCCAGACCTTGGGCGTCCACGCTCAGTTCGATGTGCGGCCCGGCGGTGTCGCCGCCGGAGACCAGCAGTGTGTTCTCTGCCAGCCCGTAGCAGGGGAGCATGGCCTGGGGGCGCAGTCTGTTGGGGGCGAAGCGGGCACTGAAGGCGCGGATGGTGCCGGCGCGCACCGGCTCGGCCCCGTTGAGTGCCACGCGCAGGGTGGACAGGTCGAGCCCGGCTGACTGTTCCTCGGTGACCCGGCGGGTGCACAGCTCGTAGCCGAAGTTGGGTGAGGCGGTGCCCTCGACCCGGTAGTCGTGAATCATGCGCAGCCAGCGGTGCGGCTGCTTGATGAACGAGATGGGTGACATCTGGACGCTCGTGCCGCCCATCCACAGGGGGTGCAGGGTCATCCCGATGAGGCCCATGTCGTGGTAGAGCGGCAGCCAGCTGCCGGTGACGACGCCCTTTCTGGTGTCCATGGCCCGCTGGATGGCCTCCTGGTTGGCAGCCAGATTGGCGTGCGTGACCATGACTCCTTTGGGCTCGCTGGTGGAGCCCGAGCTGTACTGCAGGAAGGCCACGTCCTGGTCCCGTACGTGCGGCGAGAGCCAGACGTCGGGCTCTGCGGCGTCGTCGCCGCCGGCCGCGAGGCACACCACATCGCGTTCCTCGGAGGTGGCCAGCCAGGCGGCGAGGGCCTGCCGGTGCTCGGGAAGCGTCAGTACCGCGCCCGCCGAGGAGTCCCGCAGGATGCCCCGCACCCGGGCGAGCCGCTCACCCGGCTCGTCGGGGAGCGGTGCGGGGATGGCCGTGCGCCCGGCATAGAAGCAGCCGAGGAACGCGGTGACGAAGTCCAGTGTGGGCGGGTAGAGCAGCAGTACCGGGCGTGAGTCGTCGCCCTGGGAAGCTTCGCGCAGCCGGGTGGCCACCAGGCGGGCCCGGCGGTCCAGTTCCCTGTACGTGAGCCGCTCGGGCCGCATCTTCCCGCCGTCTTCGTGCAGGTACACGAACGCGGCCCGCTCGGGGTGTTGTTCCACGCCGGCGCGTACGGCGTCCGTCAAGGTCCTGCGCATCTCTTCCCCTGTCGCTCGCCGGCGGTTGCTCCGCCGGTACGGGATACGGGCCGGGCGGCACCAAGTGCCACCCAGGTTCCTCCATCGTTGGGGGGCGGTGAAAAGGAGTCGTAAAGGCGCGCTTGATGCGCACGTCGCAGGTCCGGCGTTTCCAGGACTGCGTCGCCCGGAGGCGCTAGAACAATGGGTACGCGCTTGTGAACGCCGCGTGTTGGCACGCGGTGCCGTCCGGGCGTGAGCCGCCGAGGCGGAGACCGTGGGGAACGACAGGAGGACGCGGCTGTGGTGGAACCAGGTGCGGCGTCCTTCTCGGTCGGCCCTCTCCTCCCCGGTTCAGGGCCCTGGGGTGCCGTCAGCGCGAACGTGCGGCGCGAGGGGTACGTGGTGTGTCACGGACGGCTGGCCGACTGGGCGTCCGCCCCGTGCACACCGGCGCGCGAACTGCTCGGCGCGGACTGGCCGAGGTACCAGGCGACGCGTGAACCCACGTTACGGGCACGGCTGTTCGGGTCCCGCTTACTGCTGCGTCAGGCGGTCGCTGCTGCGGGTGGCGTCGATCCTGCGGGTGTGGTGCTGGGGCGGGGCGCACGCGGGCGCCCCGGCGTGATCGAGCCGGCGGGCTTCGACGGGGGCATCAGCCACACCGCCGGTCTCCTGGTGGTCGGTGTCTCAGGCACGTTCCGGATCGGCGTGGACGTGGAGGCGCAGGACCGGTTGCTGCTCACGCCGGGGCTCCCGGAGAAGGTCTGCCACCCGGAGGAGCTCGCCGCGCTGCGGCTGCTCCCGTACGCCGAGCGCAATCGCATGCTCGTACGGCTGTGGACGCTCAAAGAGGCGTATGCGAAGGCCCTGGGCATCGGGTTGGGGCTGGACTTCTCGCGTGTGCATTTTCAGCCGCGCCGGGTCGGCCGGGACACAACGCTCTGGCGCTCTCGTGCAGCACCGGACTGGCACTTCCAAAGCGGCGTCGTCGCACGGCACTTCGTTGTCGCATGTGCGGTCGGACCGGGGGCCGGTCTTTGATGGCCAGATACGAGTCAACGTTGTTTCGATACGGCATTGACTCGATGGAGAGCCGGGCCTAGCGTCGAACTGCACGGCATTCAGACGGCAGTTCACGCAGCACCCTCTTCTTGCGAGGAGCGGAAACCGTGACAACACAGCCCCGACTCCGTACCGCCGACCAGGTCCCCGCCCCTGACGCCCGCCGCTGGTGGGTCCTGGGCGTCCTGCTCGTCAGCCTCCTGCTCGTGGTCCTCGACACATCAATACTGAGCGTGGCGCTGAAGACGCTGGCTCAGCCCGAACCCGTCGGCCTGGGCGCCTCGCAGAGCGAGCTGCAGTGGTCGGTCGACTCCTACACGCTCGTCTTCGCCGCGCTGCTCTTCACCACCGGTGTGCTCGCCGACCGCTGGGGCCGCAAGCGCACGCTGGTGGCCGGGCTCGTCGTCTTCGGCGCCTGCTCGTTGTGGTCCGCCTACGCGGGCAGCGCCGACGAGCTGATCGTCGCCCGGGCCGGACTCGGTGCAGGCGGCGCGCTGGCGATGCCCGCGACGCTGGCGATCATCATGAACGTCTTCCCACCCGCGGAGCACGCCAAGGCCGTTGGCATCTGGGCCGGCGCGGCCGGCCTCGCCGTCGCCATCGGGCCCATCGCCGGCGGCGCACTCCTCGAACACTTCTGGTGGGGCTCGGTCTTCCTGATCAACATCCCGATCGTCGCGGTGGGAACCGTCGCCGCCCTCGTCGTCGTACCCGAGTCCAGGGACCCGGGACGCGGCGGCTTCGACCCGGCCGGCGTCGCCCTGTCCGTCGTCGGCCTGACCCTGCTGGTGTACGGCGTCATCAAGGGCGGTGAATCGGACGACTGGGCGCAGGCCCAGGTGTGGGGGCCCATGTTCGGCGGGCTCGCCGTGCTGGCTGTCTTCGTCGCCTGGGAGCGGCGAACCCGGCGTCCCGCACTGGACATCGCCCTCTTCCGCATCCCGCGTTTCTCGGCGGCCGTATCCGTCATCGGCCTTGTGTTCTTCGCACTGCTCGGTGCGACCTTCTTCCTCGTCTTCTATCTGCAGAGTGTGCGCGGATGGACACCGCTTGAGGCCGGGTACTGCCTGCTGCCCCTGGCCGTGGCCCAGTTGGCGTTCTCCCCGCCGGCCAGTCTCGCGGCCGAGCGGATCGGGATCCGCCCGGTGTGCGTCACCGGCATGCTGCTGACCACGCTCGCGTTTCTCACCGTCGCCACCATCGACGAGCACACCGAGCTGTGGCTGCTCGAATCCGTCTTCTTCGTCCTGGGCGTCGGTATCGCGTGCGTGATGCCACCCGCCACGACCGCCGTCATGTCCGCCCTGCCGCGGGAGAGGGCGGGCACCGGCTCGGCCGTCAACACCACGTTCCGCCAGGTCGGCGGCGCTCTCGGGGTCGCCGTGCTGGGCTCGGTGCTGTCCACTGTCTACCGCTCCGAGATGGCCGACCGGCTGGCGGACCTGCCCGGCGCAGTCCGCGACAAGGCCGAGGAGTCCGTCGAAAGCACGCTGACCGTCGCCGATTCGCTCGGCCCGCGCGGGTCCGGGCTTGCGGCCGGGGCCGTCGACTCGTTCGTGTCCGCCATGCATGTCACCGCTCTGGTCGCCGCTGGAGCCACCCTTCTGGGCGCCCTTGTCAGCCTGCTGTTTCTGCCTCCCCGTAGGAGTGCGGACCGCCCGAACATCCAGGAAGCGGTAAGAACCGACCACACCACGGAGGTCTGAATGGAGGCACACGTTCAGCCGGAGGCCGGGGGCGACATGTCCGACGGCCTCCGGCCCGCATCCGCGTCGGGGGACCGGCGCGGGCCGAATGCCGCTCCGGTGCGCACCGCCCGGGGCGGCCGCCGGCGCGATCCCGCCGCGGACCGGGCGATCCTGAAGAGCACACTCGGCCTGCTCGGCGAAGGGTGCAGCTTCAGCGCGCTGTCCATGGACCTGGTGGCGCAGCGGGCCTCGGTCGCCCGCGCCACCATCTACCGCCGCTGGCGCAACAAGGAGGAATTGGTACTCGCCGCCCTGAGCAGCCTGGACCTTCCCATCCCCCCGCTGGACGGACTCTCGGTGCGGGACCAGCTGGTGAGCCTGGTCGACCAGATCCGGAACCGGGGTCAGGACACCAACCTGCACCGTCTGCTCGCCGGACTGCTCGGCGAGGCGGTGCGCCGCCCGCAGCTGGTGGAGCGGTTCGAGAACTCGGTCGTCGCCGCGCGGCGGGACGCTATGCGCCGGGCGTTGCGCGAAGGCATGGACAGCGGAGAACTGCGTCCCGGCCTGGACGTGGACCAGGCCATCGAGCTGCTCACCGGACCGATGCTCTCCCGGCTGATCCTCCGGCAGCGGCCGGTGGAGTCCGCCGCGTTCGCCGAGTCGATCGTCGACACCTTCCTCAACGGGACGAGGACTCACCCGGAATCCCGGTAGGCACTCCGCCGCCGACCCGAAGGACCAGCGCCACCCCGTACGCACAGATCGGTCACCCCACGCGCCCGATCCAGGGCTTTGGAGCACCACATTCGACCCAGGAGCCGCAGCCATGAAATTCCTCTTCGACGACCCGGCCTTCGATTACGAGGCATTGCGCGCCGCCGGTTACGCCGACCTCGGCGGTGCACAGCTCGGCGAGGTCATCGCCGTCGCCTCGCGCATCCAGGAGGGCGACACCGACGCCTGGCGGCGCGAGTGGACCGCCATGGCCGAGCGCGTACACCGGCTGGGCACGGCGGCACTCGGTGAGAGGCGGACCGTCGACGCCCGTGCCGCACTGCTGCGTGCGCACAACTACTACCGGACGGCCGAGTTCTTCCTGCGCGACGACCCCGCCCACGACCCCGAGGCCGGCCGGCTGATGCGCCTCTCCAAGGACACGTTCGCTCAGGCCGCCGAACTGATGGAACGCCCACCGCAGTTCGTCCGTATCCCGTACGAGAACGGATCACTGCCGGGCCACTTCTACCGCGCCGACGACTCCGCCGGGCCACGGCCCACCATCATTCACCACGGCGGGATCGACTCCACACTCGAGGAGGGCTACTTCTTCGTCGCGGCGGCCGCCCTGGCGCGCGGCTACCACTGTCTCTGCTTCGAAGGGCCGGGACAGGGGTCGGTGCTGCGCGAACAAGGCCTCACCTTCAAGCCCGACTGGGAGAACGTGGTCGCCCCGGCAGTGGACTTCGCGCTGGCTCAGCCGGGGGTGGACGCCGAGCGTCTGGCGCTGATCGGCACCAGCCTCGGTGGACTGCTGGCCGTACGCGCCGCGGCGTTCGAGCACCGGCTGGCAGGCTGCGTGGCCCACGACGCGGTCTGGCAGCTCGGTGATGTCGTGGCGCTGCCCCCGTTCGTACTGGAGTGGGTCGAGCAGGGCTGCGACGACTTCGCCAATCCCGTGATGTACGGGATCGCCATCCAGCAGACGTTCACCCGCTGGCTGCTGCGCCAGGCACTGTGGACGTTCGGCGCCGAAACGCCCGCCGAACTGCTGCGCTGTATGCCCGCATTCAACCTCTCGGAGGTCGTGGGACAAGTGCGCTGTCCCGTGCTGGTGCTCGACGCCGAGGAGGACATGTTCTTCTCCGGTCTTGAACACGCGAAGAAGGTGCACACGGGGCTGAACAGCGCCAAGACACTGCATGTTTTCACTGCGGACGAGGGCGGGGGCGCCCACTGCCACTCCGGAGCCATGAGCCTCTACCACGACCGGCTGTTCTCCTGGCTGGCCGAGACGCTGGCACCCGACCAGGTACCAGCCACCTGATCCGACACACATGCAAGGACGAGGGACGAGAGGCGGCCGGCGCAGGGGGATTCCCCGAGCCGGCCGCCTCTGCCGCTCCATCGTGCCGCTTCAACAATTGAATTCCAGCTGTTCAATGGCTGGAAATAGACATTCGGGTCTCATCTCAGCTGTTATCTTCCTTTTAATGACCACGTAACGACGGCCGCGCTAGGGTGTTTATCGGCAAGCGTGTACTCCAGGCGACATCAGGGAGTAGACGGGGGATTCCGAACTATCGAATGCGTGGCACGCATTCAGGGGGTTTACGTGTCCCTGCACTCTGCGCAAAACGGCCAGCCGCTGCGCTATGAGGTGCTCGGTCGGCTGAGGGTGACCCGTGGCGATGTCGACCTGACGCCGGCGCCACCGAAGATCGCCAAACTGCTGGCCCTCCTGACCGTCCGGGCGGGGGAGACCGTACCGGGGGACAAGCTGGTCGCGGAGTTGTGGGAGCAGCAGCCGCCGCGCTCCGCGACCGCGAGCCTGCGCGTCTATGTGTCGCAATTACGGAAACTCCTCAGCGAACCCGGAAGGATCTCGCCGATTATTACGGTGTCGCCCGGTTACATTCTCAATGTCAGTACGGCGCAGCTCGACGTCCGACTGTTCGACGAACTCTACGAAATCGGCAGATCCCATTGCTTCGCGGCTGACCATCTGGCCGCATCGGAGTATCTCGGACAGGCCCTCGCCGTGTGGCGGGGGCCTGTCCTGGACGGTATTGCAGGATCTCTGGAGATCAACTCGTTTGCCGCCGTCGAGGAGGAAAAACGGCTCAATTGCATCGAGTTGAATATCGAATCCGCCCTGGCTCTCGGCCGCCACTACGCCGTGATCGAGGAGCTCAAGGGCCTGGTGGTCCAGCATCCGCTGCGGGAGCCCTTCTACCGGCAGCTGATGGTGGCTCTCTACCGGGTGGGCAGGCAGGGCGATGCGCTGGGCGTGTACCGCAGGGTCCGGCAGATCATCAGGGAAGAACTGGGGATCGAGCCGGGCCCGCCGCTGCGCCTGGCACAGGAGGCCATCCTGCGGGCCGACCCCGCTGCGGGTATGACGCCTTCCCTTCGCTGACGGCGCGGTGTTGTGCATGCGATCCCCGGTGAGCGGATCGTGACCTGCTCACCGGGGACCACTGGGTCAACGCGGCGAAGGCCGAATACCTCAGGGCCTGAGCAGGTCGAGGACGTGAGCGGAGCAGACCGGCCAGAGCGGACGCGGAGTGGGGTGGGACGCCGGCGGCGCTGGGCAACTCCGGCGCGACGTGACACGATCGAGCAGGTGACCAGCAGACCCGCCGCGGCGCAGCACCTGCGCGACCTCGCGCGGCTGCGCCGTGTCCGTGACCGGATCGACCGGGAGTACGCGCAGCCGCTGAACGTCGAGGCGCTTGCCCGCGGAGTGAACATGTCCGCCGGGCACCTCAGCCGCCAGTTCCGGCTGGCCTACGGCGAGTCGCCGTACGCGTACCTGATGACGCGTCGCATCGAGCGCGCGACGGCGCTGCTGCGTCGTGGCGATCTCAGCGTCACCGACGTCTGCTTCGCGGTCGGCTGCTCATCGCTGGGCACCTTCAGCACGCGCTTCACCGAGCTGGTCGGCATGTCGCCCAGCGCCTACAGACGCCGCGAAACGGGCGCTGCGGCGGGGATGCCGCCGTGTGTGGCAAAACAGGTGACAAGACCGATCAGGAATCGAGAAGCGCCGGTCACATAGTCGCAGCTAGCGTGACTGCCATGGACATCACCATTCACACGAGCTTCCTCCCGCATGACGACCCGGACGCGTCCCTGGCTTTCTACCGCGACACCCTCGGC
>NZ_JBEZKA010000035.1:0-67281 GCF_040651435.1 Streptomyces sp. NPDC048479 | reverse complement strand
CGGCGAGCACCTTGGCGTGCGCGGCCAGCAGCACCGAACTGAGCGGCACCCCCAGCTCCTCCACCAGCCGGCACAACGCTCCCACGACGTCGTCCTGGATCGCCGCCTCGTACTCGACGACGCCCGTCACCGGATTGAGCGTCCACCGCGGGATCTCGGTGAATCCACCGGCGACAAGCACACCGCGCCAGAACTCGCGGTCGGCTTCCACTTGCACTCCCATGGTCTTCGCCCTTCACTCACCGTGGCCATGTAGTTCAGCCAGTTGAGCGCGCTGACCGAGATGGTCCTGCTGCCCCTGCCGCACGAGTGCCTCAGGCTGATAGTGGTCTCGCATCTCCGTGGCTGGGTTTCCCCCCCACCGCGAGTGCTGGGGCATTTCCTCGCCTTTCATGAGAAAGGAGTCGGGAGCGAGGACTGCGGCGTCGCCCATGGTCACGCCGTAGTGGACGTGGGCGCCGACACCGAGGGTGCAGCCGACACCGATCGTGCTGCGGTCGGATTTGAAGGTGCCGTCCTCCTGCGAATGGCACTGGATTTTGCTCCCCGCGTTGAGGGTGCAGTCGTTCCCGATGGTGGTGAGCGTCCGCTCCGTCAGATAGCAGCCGTCGTCGAATACCCTGCTGCCGAGCCGGACACCCAGCATTCGCCAGATCACGTTCTTGAACGGTGTGCCGTTGAAGACGTTGAGGTATTCATCAGGCACCTTCCAAAGGCGCTCGTGCCACCAGAAATACGGTTCGTAGATGGAGCACAACTGCGGCCGCAGCGCGCGGAATGCCGCGATGCCACGCTCCACCAGTACGAAGTAGACAGCGGTGAACCCCAGGGTGAGGGCCAGGGACGCGGCGATAATCACCTGCCCGAAAACACCGTACAGATCGACGGTCGCGAGGCCGAACACCGTGAGCACGAAGAAATGCAGCCACCGCACGAACAGGAAGAATCCCATCGTGCGGATGTTGTAGCGGTTCTTTGCGGCGAGATTGCGGCGTTTCTCGTCCCCGGTCCGGAGATGGTCGAACCGGCTGTCGCGTTCCACCGACCGGGGAATCTCGAAGCACGGCGATCCGAGCAGGCCCACCCCCTCGCGGACCTCACCGTCGAGCGGAATCATCACCTTCGTCGCGAGGAGACAGTTCTCGCCCGTCCTGGCCCCCGAGGGAAAGGCAATGTTGTTCCCAAGGAAGTTGTGTGGTCCGATCGACGCTCGGGATACGAGGAAGGACGTGCTCGAGAAGTCGGCATTGACGATGGAGAGCCCGTCGGCGATCATCGTTCCGCTGCCGACAGAGCTCAGATACGGCGTCTCATGCTGCACTTCCGTGCCGAAGTTCGACCCGGTCTGCTCGACATGGGACAAGTCGTATCCGAGGCCGCGCAAATAGTGGACGATGTAGGAGCTGTCGCCGAAGAGCCATTTGAAGAACTTTACGTTGGTCATGCGCGTGATCGCCCGGTGGGCCGAGTAATGGAGGCCATACAGCGGATAGACCTTGTCCGGCTCGATCACCAGGTTCAGCAGGCGCGGAACGGTGAACATCATGGCGAGGCCCACGACGACGAAGCCGAGGAACAGCACGAGGGAAAGGGCCAGCGCGTCGATGTAGAGCCTCGGCGACGTGAACCCCACCGTGCCCGGGCCCAGCAGGTTACCCACCGCCGGAACCTCGGTCACCAGCATGTACGCGCCCCCGACGGTCAGTGGCACGTACAGGAAGAACAGCTGGAGCACGCTGAGGAGGCCGAAGCCGGCCCGGCGCAATGTGCTGCAATCCGCCGGCGCGATTCTCACGTAGTCAAAGTCCGTGCGCTGTGCCGGGGATCCGTGCCACCGCTGGCCGTCCGGGACCACCTGGCCGCTTTGCAGCGCGGACGTGTGACCGAGCTGCGCCCCGTCGCCCATCGACGTGTCGATGTCGAGCACGGTCTTCTCGCCGATGAACACGTCTCGGCCGAGGGTGACCCGGCCTGTCTGGATACGGCCGGCGTGCGCCCGGTAGCAGAGGAAAAACGAGTCTTTGCGGATTACCGTGCCGGCGCCGATCGTGAGCAGGTCGGTACAGACCGGAACGGTGTGGGAGAGGATCGTGACGCCCTTTCCGATCCGCGCGCCGAGGGCACGCAGGTACAGCACGTACAGCGGATTGCCGATGAAGAGAATCATCGGATTGGCGTGGACCAGCGCCTTGACGGTCCAGAAGCGCAGATAGGTCAGACCCCAGACCGGGAACTCGCGGGGCTTCCAGCGACCGATGAGGATCCATTTGGCCACGATCGGCAATGTGCACAGGCCGATGAAGGCGGAGCCGCCGAAAAGGACCGACCGCACGTAGATGCCGCGCAAACCGGAGCCGGCCGAGACCCACTCGTAGCCTCGGGCGGTGACAAGTCCCGCGAGGAAGCAGTACCCGAGGAAAATCAGGAACTGCAGTATTCCGCAGAGGACGTACTGCAGCGTGCCGGCAGGTGTCACCACCTCGGTCGACGCCGGGACCGACGACTCAACAGGGGTGGGCGAGGCTTCCGCGAGCGCCGTCGCCAGACCACGGATCGTTGGGTACCGGTAGATATCCTTCATCGAGGCTGATGGCAGGTCCGTCCGCTTCCTGACTCGGGCGCAGAAATGTGCCATGACCAACGAGTTGGCGCCGAGGTCATCAAAGAAGTGGCTGTCGACTGACACCTGTTCGACGCACACGACGTCAGCCAGCACCTCGGCGAGGTCTCTTTCGATGCCGGTCTTCGGGCCGGTGTACCTGCGCTTGGGGATTGCAGATTCATCCGGCCCGGGCGTCAGGACTTCGACGGATTTCTCCTCCATGCGAGCTCCTTGAGGCATTTTCGACCACCATCGGTCATTACGGTCGGCACCCTGTCCTCGCGCTTGCCGATGGCCGGAGCGAGTAATCCGGAAGCCACGACGTCGTGACCTCTTGTCCGGTTACAAAACCGTGCCCTCAGTCTCCGCCGTTCACCGTCGGGTTGCCACTCGAACTCGACCGCGTCGGCGCGGCAGCGGCTCTCGACGACGCCACAGGTTCTAGGCGCCGGACGCTTGGAGGAAGCCCTGATCTCGCCGTTGTAGGGGCCGCGGTCGCCCAGCCGTCGTGCTCACGGGTCTTACTGCATGCGAGTGGCCTGCGCCTGAAGGGAGCCGCGCTGGGGGCGTGCAACAGCCACCAAACGAAGTTCCTCTGACACCGAGAAGGTATTCCGCACCGCTAACCAGCTCAACAGGAAATTGCATATCAAGATAGCCTTAAAGTCCGAGCGGTGCAGCGGTTAATGAACCAGCGGCCGCCCGTCACACCACCCAAACAGAGGAAATGCCGCGTGGACCCGCGCGTTCTCCTGAACAAGAACCAATCCGCCCAATGGCTTGCCGGAGTTTCGTACTTCGGGCTCGGCTTCCGCTCTGTCCTGAGCCATCGATCTCTCCCGATCAGGAATAGCCGGCGTCCACGACCTTCCACACCCGGGTGGTGACGTGCAGATTCAGCCGGCTGTGGACATCTGCGAGGTCGCTGTACGCGTGGGCGAGGATTTCGTGGACGAAGCGCTGGTGCTCCAGCGCGGAGACTGATGTGGTCAGCGGACGTTCACGGCCGCACGGGTCCTCGTTGAGCTGCCGCCGCCCCTGCCGTGCAGCGCGAAGGCCCGGCCCCATTCCCGGCCCGGAACCGCGATCGGCCCTTCCTGTCCGCGCAGGTGCTGGAGCTGGTAGTCGAGATCGGAGGTGGGATGCGGCCATTCGGCGGGCGTGCGGACCAGGAGCTTGCCGAGGGTGAGGAAGCCCGCCTCGGCCCGGCAGGGACCGAGTGCGTTCACAGAGGTCAGTGCCAGCCGCAGAATGCCACTCTCGTCCAGGCCGTCGTTCATGATCATTTACAGCACGGACAGGCAGGCTGTGGAGGTTGGCCACGTGTCCCCGGCCCAGGTCTTCCGGTGAGACTGGTCAACCTCGGCTACCTGCTCGGCACGAGGCTCCTTCTGGGCCACGGCTACGCGTGCCGATCACCTCCGTCATGGTGATGCGGCCGGACTTCCACCAGACCTACGCCCGTGCCGTGGCCCGCTTCGCCGGCACCCTGGTGGGCGTCGCACTGGCCATCGCAGTGGTGCAGCCGGCCCACCCGGACGCGTACCTGTCCGGCGGGCTGGTCGTGGTCTCGGCCGCGCTGATGTACCTGCTGATGCGCACCGTGTACGCGGCGGCGGTGGTCCGCGGCTACGCCGATCCTGAAGGGCAGCGCCGGGCGGACGTCCGGCAGGCGCTGCTCGCCAGCCGCAGGGCGAACGCCGCGTGGGGCGAAGCCCGCGCAAGCGGCGCGGGATGTGCGCGAACGGCAGAACCCGGGCTGGGACCGGGTCGAGGAGGCGCTCGACGCCCGGGCTGCTCCGGTCGCGCGACGTATAACGGAAAGCTCCGCGCACCAGCCGGGCCGGCTCGCCGACGCTCGCGACGGCGGCGCGCTTGTACTCCGCGGCGAACTTCTGGGACACGTTGCGCTCGAGGGCCGCGGCCTGGGCGCTGATCAGGTCGTACAGCACCGGGTGGGCCGCCGGCGACCTCGCGAGCGTGGCGCCACTTGGTCGCCGCGCTCGGACGGTGCCGCATCGGTGTCGACGACTGTCGTGAGCGCGTGGTCGAGCTGCTCCAGCCACTCGCGCAACGCGGCGTCAAGGAGTTCGAGCAGTACGGCCTCGCGGGACTCGAAGTAGCGCCGCACATTCGACTTCGCCAGACTGACGCGGCGGCTCAGCTCGTTGAGAGTCACTTGCGCCACGGGCCTCTCGGAGCCCGAGCGCGGGTCGTGATAGCCGTCCGTACGGTCGTCAAGGCTCGCGGGACTTCTTCACGGAGTACTCCGTGAAGAAGTCCCGCGAGGACCTGATGGACCTCAGGAACACCTGGTTCTACGGCAGGCGGAAGCCGGTTACTTCACGTTGACCGCGCCCCAGGCGGCGGCGACTGTCTTCGCCTCCGCGCCGTCTGCTCCGTACAGGTCGTTGGCTGCCTTCACGGTCGCCTCACGGGCGGCCTTGTAGTCGGTCGTCGAGGTCATGTACGTGGTGAGGGCCTTGTACCAGATCTTGTAGGCCTTCTCCCGGCCGATCCCGGTGACCGTCGAGCCGTCCGAGGTCGGGGAGTCGTAGTCGACCCCGTTGATCGTCTTCTTGCCGCTGCCCTCGGACAGCAGGTAGAAGAAGTGGTTCGCGATGCCGGAGGAGTGGTGGACGTCCGAGTCGCCGGCGCCGGCCTTCCACGCGTCCAGGGACTGCCCGTCCTTGCTGGGCTTGTCCATGTAACGCAGGGGCTTGCCGTCGCCGGCGATGTCGATCTCTTCGCCGATGAGGTAGTCGCCGACGTCCTTCTTGTTGTTGGCGAAGAACTCGACCGAGGTGCCGAAGATGTCGCTGGTCGCCTCGTTGAGCCCGCCCGACTCACCGCTGTACTCCAGCTTGGCGGTGCGGGAGGTGAGACCGTGGCTCATCTCGTGGCCCGCCACGTCGAGCTCGGTGAGGGACTTCTTGTCGCCCTCGCCGTCGCCGTACGTCATGCAGAAGCAGTCGTCGTCCCAGAAGGCGTTGACGTACGACTGGCCGTAGTGGACCCGGGAGTACGCGGCCTTGCCGTCGTCGGCGATGCCATTGCGGCCGAGCTCGGTCTTGTAGAAGTCCCAGGTCATGGCGGCGCCGTAGGCGGCGTCGACGCCGGCGGTCTGCCGGTCGTCGTTGGTGCCGCTGCCCCACTTGTCGTCGTCGTCAGTGAGCAGCTTGCCGGTGCCGCTCTGGCCCTGGTTCAGGTCGTAGGTCTTGTGGCCGCCGCGCTCGCCGTCGGTGAGCTCGAAGCCGGAGCCGCTCTTGGTGGTGGAGAGGGGGACTTCGCCGCTGTACTGGCTGGCGCCGGTGCCGGTCTCGACAGCTTCGTACTGGTGCAGCTTCTTGCCGGTTGTGGCGTCGGTGACGAGGTGCAGCTTGCTGGGCGTACCGTCCTTCTGCACACCGGTCTTGACCGTCTCGAAGGCGAGGACCGGCTTGCCGTTGCCCGCCCAGATCACCTTGCGGGCACCGGCCGCGGCCTTACGCCCCGCGTCGGTGGTCGCCACCGATATACGGGCGTCGTTCGCCTTGTCCACGCCCTTGAACTTGCCGTTCTTGGCGGTGTGCGTGACGAGGTCGCCGCCCAGGACGGGCAGTCCGTCGTACGTGCGCTCGTAGCGGGTGTGCACCGTGCCGTCCGCGTCCTTGATGACGTCACGGACGACCAGCTTCTCCTTGGCGCCGAGGCCGAGCGTGCCGGCGGCCGAAGTGGCGTCGGCCTGAGCGGACTTGATGGCGGCGTCGCGCGCGGAAACGCCCGTCGGGGCGGGGGTGGGGCCGTCCGCCCGGCCGGGGGCGCCGCTCGCGGATCCGGCCTGTACGCCGACGACGACCATGGCGGCCGTGGCCACGAGGGCAGCGGCGCGCCGGGTGTTCTTGTGGGGGGTCATGCGATCTCCATCGCTCGGTCTGTGGGGGGTTGATCAACAGCCGAGCGTGCCACCGGACGAACGAATTTGACGGAGTTTCGACAATTACCTCACAAATTTTTGACCAGTTCTTGTCCGACTGGGCGCCTCCGGTGTCCGTTATCCGGCGGACTCAAGCGACTTGTGCAACTCTCCGCAGCGGGAGCCGAGTTGGCGGTCATCGCGGGCGCGGCCTCGCGCGCGCCCGGCGTCGCAGGCGCCGGATCTTCCGAGCGATCCGAATGTGTCGGTCATGGGTATCGGCTGCAGAATTCAGGAGGGTGAGCGAAAGAAGGAAGCCTCGGTCTGAATTCAGCATGGTGTGAGCCCAGGAAACGTCAACTTTTTTGCAGGCAGCATCGGTTGCATGGCCCTGGACAAGAATGACAGCGCCCGGTTATGCCCTGAGTAACTGACTCATGCTGCTGCACGGGCGGGACGGCGAGCCGGCGAGGAGCGCATAGTCGTTCATCACGAAGTGGTCGATGGCCACGCGATCCTCCGATCTGTCAGGCGGCTGCCCGGACCGTGGTGCTGTGCAATTGGGGGGCGTCGTTGCGGCGGGGCGGAAAACGCGGTGGAGCGAATTCCAGAGCGTGCAGGAAAGGGGATCCGGGACCGTGTGACGTCGGACCCAGGTTTGGTGCGGGGGTGGAGCGTGCGGGGGCGGTGCCGCACGGCCTGCGTGGGGATCGCCCGGGGCCGCGAACGGTCGACTGCCGTCTCGCGGTACGAAACCTAGGCCGGGCACCAGCGGCCCGGAAGTGTACGTTCCATCCACTGGACGGCCATTCAGTGGATGTCCCGCACATGCGGAAAGGGTGCGTAAACGGTCCAGGTCGTCCGAAAAGGGCGGCCGTTCTGTGCCCGGCACCTTCTCCGGTGGCGTGGTCGGCCCGCGCGCAAGGCCACGGCCGGGACCGCGGCCCGGATGCGCGGATCCGATGCGGAGGCGGCTGCCGCCCGGGCCCGGCGCGGAGACCGCGGTCCGTTGCTGACTGGCGCAGGCGACGGTTCTTCCGCGAAGGGGAACGCCTTCGCCTCCACTGCGGGTTCGTGCCTGGCACACTCCGGCGTCGTCCGAGTGTGATTGCCGGAAAACAATCGTTGACGGCCGGACAACCGAACCCTATGGTTTGCGGCACGCGGTCGGCGGTGTGACGCAGCCACCGCGAGGAATCATGGATTGTTCGAGATCCATAGGTTCGCGACGCGCCAAGGCATAAGCGGAACCCGCAAAGCCACAGCGATTCGTCGACGGCCCCAGAGTTGCGGCCGCACTCTCCACTCCGCCATGAGACGGCGTAGATCCCCCCTTTGCTCAGCCTGAAGTTGTCATCGTCCGATTCCCGCATGCGTGGAAACTCCAAGAGAGGCCGTGCCGAAAATGACGCAGCCAACGACACCCATCAGCCGGCGGTCGATACTGAGGACGGGAGCAGGTGCTGCGCTGGCGGTCCCGTTCGCGGGAAGCCTGCTCACCTCCTGCAGCACCAAGTCCACCAGCACCGCGCCGGCGAACAAGACCGTGACGGTCACCTCGTACGGCGGCTCCTACAACGACCAGCTCACGAAGACCATCCTGAAGCCGTTCGAGAAGAAGACGGGCATCCGCTCGACGCTGCTCGCCAACACCAGCCTGGCGGCCCTCAAGACGCAGGTGCACTCCGGCGACGTGCAGTGGGACCTGGTGGAGCTGACGGCTCCGGAGTACGTCCAGGCCGTCAACGAAGACCTGCTCGAGAAGTTCGACTACGGCATCATCAGCGACAAGGGGCTGCCTTCCTACGCGAAGGCGGAGTACGGCATCAAGTACCTGAGCTTCCTGTTCGTGATGGCGTGGGACCAGAAGCACATCCCCGACGGGCAAGCACCCAAGAACTGGGCCCAGTTCTTCGACCAGGGCAGATACCCCACCAAGCGCTCGGTGTACGGACAGCTGTCGGACAGCTCGGTGCTGGAAGCGGCGCGGCTGGCCGAGGGCATCCCGTTCGACAAGATCTATCCGCTGGATGTCGACGCCGCGCTGCGTTACCTGGCGAAGCACCCCGGACGCGACAAGCTGATCTACCACACGGCCAATCAGGAGCCCGTCCAGCAGTTGACGTCGGGCGAGGTCACGCTGTCCACCAGCTTCAACAACCGGATCAACGCCGCTCGCAAGGACGGGGCCAGGCTGAACTTCTCCTCGTCCAACGGTGTCCTCGCCGGCGACTACTTCGTCGTCCCCAAGGGATCGAGGAACAAGGAAGCGGCGTTCCGGCTGATGAACTTCATGAGCAACGACGCTGATGCCGGAGCCGACTTCGACCAGACGACAAACCTGACGCTGGCCAACACTCCCGCGCTCGCGAAGCTGCCCGCTGCTGTCGCCGACACTCTTCCCACCAGTCCGAAGCTGGCGGAGAGCATTCTCGTACGCGACGACGAGTGGTGGGCGAAGAACCTGAAGGCGACGGAGCAGAGGTTCAAGCTGTGGCAGGCGGGAAGCTGACAATGCCCCTCGCCGCCGTAGCGCCTGCGCAGGCCTGCGACACGTCCCGCGGACGCCGGTTCCGCGTCCGCGGGACGTGGTTGCTGCTCCTCGCGCCGATCGCCGCTTTCGACGCCATCCTGTTTCTCACCCCGCTGGGGACGCTCGTCTCCTCCAGCATGGAAGACCAGGCCTACCAGCGGGTGCTCGAAGACCCGCTGGTGATCAAGTCGTTGATCAATACGTTCGAGATCAGCGCGGTCTCCACCCTCGCGACCATCGTGATCGGCTACCTGCTGGCCTGGGCGATCTGGCGCAGTGGCGCCCTCACGCGGGTCGTCCTGTTCGCCCTGGTCCTGCTGCCTTTCTGGACCGGAGTCCTGGTGAAGAACTTCGCCTGGGCGGTCCTCCTGCAGGACAACGGTCTGGTGAACGGCGCCCTGCAGGGACTCGGGCTCACCGACCATCCGCTGACGCTGCTGCACAACCGGTTCGCGGTCGTGCTGGGGATGGTGCACTACCTCCTGCCCTACGCCGTGTTCCCGATCTTCGCCGCGCTGGCCGCGATCGACAACCGGCTGGAGCTGGCCGCGCGTTCCCTGGGCGCGGGCGAGCTGTCGGTCTTCCGCCGGGTCATCCTTCGGCTCACTGTGCCGGGCGTCTCGGCCGCCGGGCTGCTGGTGTTCATCATCAGCACCGGCTTCTTCATCACACCGGTCGTGCTCGGTGGCCCGGGAGATCAGATGATTGCCAATCAAATCGACTTCTACGCCATGGAGTTGACCGACTTCGTCGGCGCTTCCGCACTCGCGCTTGTGCTGACCGCCATCGTGAGCGTGCTCGTGGCGGTCTACCAGCGGATCCTCCGCGCGGGAGGTGCCCATGAGGTCGGCTAGTTCTCGGTTCTCCCCGGCGTTGCTCGCCGCCGTCCCGGTCTTTGTGTTCCTCGTCGTACCCACCGCGATCGTGGTGCCGATGGCGTTCAACCACAGCCGGTACATCACCTTCCCGCCGGATCGGTTCTCCACCGACGCGGTCACCGGATTCTTCGGCGACACGGCCTGGATCTCGGCCGTTCTGGCGAGCCTGCAGGCCGCGGGTATCGCCGTGGTACTCGCGGTGCTGCTGGGCGGAGCTGCGGCGGTGGCCCTGCACGGGCGGCAGTTCCCGGGGCGGTCCGCGGTGACCGGGGTGATCCTCGCTCCGATGATCGTCCCCGCCGTGGTGCTGGCGCTGGCGTTCTACCAGTTCTTCAACTCCGTCGGACTCGTCGGCACGATTCTTCCGATCGGCCTCGCCCACGCCGTGATCGCCACGCCGTACGCGTTCCTCACCGTGCGCGCCAGCCTCTCCGGCCTGAATCCGGCCCTGGTGCGCTCCGCGCAGAGTCTGGGGGCCGGCACACCTTCCGTGGCACGGTTCGTGTATCTCCCGGTCATCCGGCCCGGTCTCGTCGCGGGCGCGCTGTTCGCCTTTTCCGTCTCCATCGACGAGACGGTGATCGCGCTGTTCCTGCAGTCGCCGAGTGCGACCACGCTGCCGGTGAAGATGTTCACCGACATTCAGTACAACCTGACGCCGAAGATCGCTGTCTCCTCGGCCATGTTGGTCACCGTCGCCACTCTCGGACTGCTCGTGCAGGTCCTCTTCATGCTCCGCCGCCGTTCCATCGCCCGGATGCTGCCGTTGACGACGGTGGCCGCCGACCAGACAGGGTGAGCTCCATGACAACCTCCGCTACACTCCCGACCGCTGCCTCGCCGGTCGTCGGGTCTCAGGAAAACGGTTCCATCGAACTGCGCCGGGTGCGTAAGACCTACGGCGACGTCGCTGCGGTCGACGACCTCGATCTGACCGTGCAACCCGGTGAGTTCGTCACCCTGCTCGGCCCCAGCGGTTCGGGCAAGACCACCACCATGATGATGGTTGCCGGCTTCGAGGAACTCACCTCCGGCACGGTGCTGATCAACGGCGAACCGGTCGACAAGCTGCCGCCGAAGGATCGCAATCTCGGTGTGGTGTTCCAGAGTTACGCGCTGTTCCCCCACATGAGCGCCCGGGAGAACGTCGAGTTCGCCCTGCGCATGCGCAAGATCCGGCCGGCGGAGCGGCGCCAACGGGCCGAGGAGGCCCTCGAACGCGTCGGTCTGGCCAAGCTGGGAGACCGCCGCCCGCGCCAGCTGTCCGGAGGGCAGCAGCAGCGGGTCGCGCTGGCCCGCGCCCTGGTCTTCAATCCGTCGGCACTGCTCCTGGACGAGCCGATGGCAGCGCTGGACAAACGACTGCGCGAGCAGATGCAGGAAGAGATCAAGACCATCCAACGGTCGCTGGGGATCTCCGTACTGTTCGTCACCCACGACCAGGAAGAAGCCATGTCCATGTCGGACAGAATCGTCGTGATGCGCGACGGCAGGATCGTGCAGCAGGGCGCTCCCGAGGACGTGTACGCGCATCCCGCGACCGACTGGGTGGCCAACTTCCTCGGCGACACCAATCTCCTGCCGTGCAGCATTGTGGAACGCTCGGGCGACACGGCAGTCGTCGACCTCGGCCGGCTCGGGATCTGCCGGGTACAGGATCGCGGGGCCAAGGGTGATCGGTACGCGGTGTCCATCCGGCCGGAACATCTGGCGTTCATTCCCGCCGAACGGGACGAGAACAGCGCGATGGGCCGAGTGGTGTCCTCCACCAACCTCGGCGCCACCATCCGCCACCGGCTGCTTGTGGGGGAGCAGGAGCTGTTGCTGCGGGAAATGTCCCCGAGCTCGCGCACGGCCGCCGAACTCGACGCGGATGTGTGCGTCGGCTGGGACCAGGACCACGCCCAGTTGCTCGTCCTCGACGCCTGACCGGACACGCCACCCTGCCCGGGGGCCGTTCCTTCGGCAACGCCCGGCTGGCCCGCCGACTCCTGGAGACGATGATCACCCAGCAGGCCCGGCGGCTCGGCACGCTGCGCGCCCCGAGCGTGGACGACCTGCGGACCCTGCTGCCGGAAGACCTGCCAACGCACCCGGTGGGCACCGCGGGCTCAGCGGTCTGCTCACACCCGGATGACCTGGGGGCCCAGCAGCGCATAGCGCTGGGCCTCCACAGCGGTGAGCGAGGTGTCGGTGATGATGGCCTCGAACTCCGGTACCTCGGCGAACCGGCAGAAACTCACTGCGCCGAACTTGGTGTGGATCCCCGAGAAGATCCGGCGCCGGGCCGACTTCATGGCCTGCGCCTTGACATGGCCGACTGCCGGATCGGGGGTGGTCAGCCCGTACTCACGGGAGATGCCGTTGGCTCCGACATACGCCAGGTCGATCACCAGGCCGGCCAGCATGTCGGTCACCCAGTGATCCACGGTGGCCATCGTGTTGCCCCGCAGCCGACCGCCCAGCAGCAGTACCTGCGTGTTCCCCCGCCCGGCGAGCGAGCCCGCGGTGGTGAGCGACGCCGTGATGATGGTCAGCGGCCGCTCCTGGGGCAGCGCCTCGGCGATCAGCTGCGGGGTGAAGCCCTCGTCGATGAACACGGTCTCCGCCTCCCCGAGCAACTCGACTGCCGCCGCGGCGATCCGGGCCTTCTGCGGCACGTGCCGGGTGGTGCGGGCAGCGAGCGTCGTCTCGAATCCGGCACTCTCGACGGGGTAGGCCCCTCCGTGCGTACGGCGGACCAGGCCGCTCTCCTCCAGCACCCGCAGATCCCGCCGCACGGTCTCCAGGGACACGGCCAACTCCCCCGAGAGGGAGGCGACTTCCACTGATCCATCACGTCGCGCGACCGTGAGAATGGCACGCCGACGTTTGTCGCCGTCCAGGGTCATCTCCTCTTCTGTGTGTCGAAGGGCCCTGGTCTCCCCTGTGAGCCTCCATGAATTCTCCACAAGATCCATCGGCATTGACCAGGATGGCTGTACTGGGCATGAGTTTAGTGAGCAGCACTGCTCAGCCGGCCTCAGGCCGTCGGCGTCGCCCCGGTCGCGGGCCAGGGCCGACCCTGGCGATGAGCAGGGCCACGTCGTCGTGGTCTCCGGGGTGGCGCAGAGAGTGCAGAAGCACGTCACAGGTCTCTTCCAGAGACCGGGGAGGGGCGGCGAGGAGGGCCAGGAGGGTCTGCAGACGTTCATCGATGGCCTGGTCGCGCGTTTCGACCAGGCCATCGGTGTAGAGGACCAGATCATCGTGGGGGCGCAGATCGAGCGCAGTGGTCTGGAAGTTGACGTCGCCCACGCCGAGCGGGGCGCCAGTGGGCACCTCGAGCAGTTCGGGGGGCAGGCCAGGGCGTACCAGGGCCGGCGGCAGGTGCCCGGCGTTGGAGATGAGGCACTGGGACTGGTGGGGATCGTAGACGGCGTAGATGCATGTGGTGATGGTCTGCCCCATGCGGTCGGCGATGCGGTCGAGGTGGCGCAGCACCTGGGCGGGGTCGAGGTCGAGTTCGGCCAGCGTGCGGGTGGCGGTGCGGAGCTGGCCCATCGTGGCGGCGGCGCTGATGCCGCTGCCCATGACGTCGCCGACGACGAGGGCGGTCTTGTCGCCCGTCAGCGGGATGACGTCGAACCAGTCGCCGCCGACCTCGCTGGCGGCCTGGGCCGGCTCATAGCGGTACGCAATCTCCAGACCGGGTTGGTCCGGTGGCTGCTGAGGCAGAAGGCTGCGCTGGAGAGTGAGTGCGGTATTGCGCACCTGCTGGTACCAGCGGGCGTTGTCGATGCACACGGCCGCTCGCGCGGCCAGCTCGCCGGCCAGGATCTCATCGTCGGTGTTGAACGGTTCAGGGTTGCGGGTGCGCTTGAGGTCGAGGGCGCCGAGGACTTCGCCGCGAGCGATCAGCGGCACGGCGAGGTAGGAGTGCACCCCCGCCGCGGCCAGCAGTCTTGCGGCTTCGGGACTGCGGGCGATACGCAGCAGGTCGTCGCTCTCCACGTGGGGTACCCGGACCGGGCGGCCGGTGATCACGCACTGGGTGACCAGCCGGTCGGTCTCGTACCTGGCGACCTCACCGGGCGGATCAGCGGCGCGTACGGCATCGGTGGGGTGCGCGGCGGCCACGGCGAGAGCCCGGAACACCGCGGGGCCTTCGTGGATGGCGATGGCCCCGCGGGCGTTCAGCACACTGTCGAGCACGTCCACGGCGGCCACGTCGGCCAGCTCCGGTACGGACACTGCGGCGAGTTCACGGGCGGTCTGGTCGAGGTCGAGTGTGGTGCCGATGCGTATGGTGGCGTCAGCAACGAGCGCGAGGCGTTTCCGGGCCTGGACGACCTCGGCGGTGGCGCGATACCGCTCGGTGACGTCCACGACTGAGGTGGCCACCCCGAGCACTTCCCCGTTGGAGGACTCCAGCCGGTAGAACGAGACCGACCAGGCGTGCTCGCGGTCCGGATCGGCCGGGGTGCGCCCGACCGACTCCTGGTCGAGCAGCGGAACGCCCGTGGCGAGAACCTCGCGCATCGCGGACTCGATGGCCTCGGTGTCCAAAAAAGGCACGGCATCCCGGACGTGACGTCCAACATGCTCGGCGGCCGGCAGGCCATTGATGCGCTCGAGTGCCGGGTTGACGCTGACGTACCGCAGATCAGTGTCCACCACCGCCAGCCCGATCGGGGACTGAGAGACCAACCGGGTGGACAGGGCCAGGTCCCGCTCCACCCGCAGCAACGTCGCCTGGTCGGTGGCGAGGCCCAGTGCGTAGAGCTCCTTCCGGTGGTCCTCCAGCCGCATATTGCGGAACTCCACCAGCAGCGTGCTGCCGTCCTTGCGCCGTACGGGGAAGGCACCCGCCCAGTTCCCGTCGCCCACCATCACCTCGGCGAACAGCTGGCGCACCAATTCCACGTGCTGCTCATGGACCAGCAACCGATCTGCGAAGCGGCCGAGCGCCTGCTCGGCGGTGTACCCGAACAACTCCTCGGCCTGCGGGCTCCACAGCGCTATCCGGCCGTACGAGTCCAGTACCACGGCGGCCACGCTCAGCAGATCAAACAGCCCCCCGGGCTCGGATGTGCCGCCTTTCGGCCGGGCGGGTTCGGCAGGGAAGGCATCGGCTGCACACATCCCAGGATCTCCTTCCGCCCGCCGCCACTCGATCCGGTGCCGACTCCGGCCCGCAGCGTCGCCGTGCGCATGGTCCGGTGCCTCCTATCGTCTCTCTCCCCCGGCTGATCTTGCACCCGTGCGCGAGCTCCAAACCCTCCCGCGGGCCCGCGCGGGGACGAGGGGAACGTGCGGTCTCTCTCTGCGCCGACGCCCCGCTCAGGGCCAGACACCGGAGAAGTCGATCGCCCGAGCCCACTCCGGGTGGTCTATCGGAGGATTCCGGTTGCCCTGGATCTCCGCGATGGCGGCATTGCGGTGCAGCTCGTACTCGCTCACCGGCTCGTTCTCGTGCCAGGACAGGAGATCGGGCAACCGCTCCTTGGGAAACTCCCTCTCCGTGTCACCGACCAGCCCCCGGGTGGCGCAGCAGGAAGTACAGGGGGGCCCTGGCGACCGTGCCCTTGCCCTCCTCGGGCTGGAATCCCACCGCCTCGCACGCGAACAGATGGTGCAGGTCACCCCGCATGGGCTCCTGCTTGGTGAACCACGACTGCGGGACGACGTGCTCGCAGTAGAAGGGCATCGACGCCTCCAGGGCGTCGAACTCCGCTTCGAGTTCGGCCGGGCCGGCGGACCCGGCGGCGGTGGCAGAGCGACGGATGCGACGTTGTCGCCCGCATTCCTGGCCGGCCACAAACACGCCGTTCGTGACCAGCGCCGGCCCGGCTGCCCCGGCCGCATCGGCGCCCGGCATTCAGCGTGCGACCGGCTCGAGGAAGTCGGACTATGAAGCCGAAGAGCGGAGTAACAGTGACCCAGGAAACTGCCACCCGCGGCACGGGCGACGCGCTGGTCGTGCTGCGCGACGTCAATAAGCACTTCGGCGCGCTCCATGTTCTCCAGGAGATCGACCTGACCATCGCCCAGGGCGAGGTTGTCGTCGTCATTGGGCCGTCCGGGGGCGGGAAGTCCACACTGTGCCGCGCCATCAACCGCCTGGAGACCATCGACTCCGGCGAGATCGCCATCGACGGCAAGCCCCTGCCCGCCGAGGGCCGCGAGCTGGCCGCGCTGCGGGCCGATGTGGGCATGGTCTTCCAGTCCTTCAACCTCTTCGCGCACAAGACCGTGCTGCAGAACGTGACGCTCGGCCAGATCAAGGTCCGCAAGAAGGACAAGAAGGCCGCCGAGGAGCGGGCGCGCCGGCTGCTCGACCGGGTGGGTGTCGCCTCCCAGGCGGACAAGTACCCCGCGCAGCTCTCCGGTGGCCAGCAGCAGCGGGTGGCGATCGCCAGAGCGCTGGCCATGGACCCGAAGATCATGCTCTTCGACGAGCCGACATCCGCGCTCGACCCGGAGATGATCAATGAGGTGCTGGAGGTCATGCAGCAGCTCGCCCGGGACGGCATGACGATGGTCGTCGTCACCCATGAGATGGGGTTCGCCCGTTCGGCCGCCAACCGCGTGGTCTTCATGGCGGACGGCCGGATCGTGGAAGAGACGACACCCGATCAGTTCTTCAGCAACCCGCGCAGCGAACGCGCCAAGGACTTTCTTTCGAAGATTCTTCACCACTGAGCCGGCCCTTTGAGCACTCCGGATCCTTGAGCACTAGGGATGATCACCATGAAGCTTCGTATGGTCTCTGCCGCAGCAGCCGCTGCGCTCGCGCTGTCCCTGACCGCCACAGCCTGCGGATCCGGCGACGGCAACAAGAGCAGTGCCGGCAGCGGTGACAAAAAGATCACCGTCGGCATCAAATTCGACCAGCCAGGCATCGGACTGAAGACCCCGGACGGCAAGTACACGGGTCTCGACGTCGACGTGGCGGCGTACGTGGCCAAGCAGCTCGGCTACAAGCCCACCGACATCGAGTGGAAGGAAGCCAAGAGCGCCGACCGCGAGACGCTGCTCCAGCGCGGCGATGTCGACTACATCGTGGCCTCCTACTCGATCACGCCGGAGCGTCAGAAGAAGGTCGACTTCGCCGGCCCCTACCTGCTGGCGCACCAGGACGTCCTGATCCGGGCGGACGACAACTCCATCAAGAAGCCCGAGGACCTGAACAACAAGAAGCTCTGCTCGGTCACCGGGTCCACCTCCGCGCAGAACGTCAAGACAAAGATCGCGCCGAAGGCTCAGCTGCAGGAGTACGGCGGCTACTCCGAGTGCCTCACCGGTCTGGAGAACAAGGTCATCGACGCCCTGACCACCGATGACGCGATCCTCGCCGGCTACGCCGCGCAGCCCGAGTTCAAGGGCAAGTTCAAGCTGGGCGGCTTCAAGCTGAGCAACGAGAACTACGGCATCGGTGTCCAGAAGGGCAGCGAACTCAAGGCCAAGATCAACACCGCCCTGGAGAAGATGGTCAGCGACGGTTCCTGGCAGGCGTACGTCAACAAGAACCTGGGACCGGCCGGCTACAAGAACGAGCCTGCACCGAAGATCGGCGTCATCGTCAGCTGAAGCGGGTGCCTGACCGGCGCGCCGCCCATCGCTCCGGCGCGCCTCGCCCTTCACACACGCGGAAGGCTTCACACACGCGGAAGGCCGGGAGATCGTGTTCGACTTTCTTGAGGGTTACGACGTGCTGGGGGCCTTCTGGGTGACGGTGCAGCTCGCCTTCTATTCCGCAGTCGGCTCCCTGATCTGGGGAACGCTCCTGGCGGCCATGCGGGTCAGCCCGGTGCCCCTGATGCGCGGCTTCGGCACCTCCTACGTCAACGTGGTGCGGAACATCCCGTTGACGGTGATCATCGTCTTCACCTCGCTGGGCCTCTTCCAGACACTCGGCGTCAATCTCGGCGCGGACGACTTCAACACCATCAATTTCAGGCTCGCCGTGCTCGGCCTGACCGCCTACACGTCCGCCTTCGTGTGTGAGGCGCTGCGGTCCGGCATCAACACCGTGCCCATCGGCCAGACGGAGGCAGCGCGTGCCATCGGCCTGAGCTTCACCCAGGTCCTGCGGCTGATCGTCCTTCCGCAGGCATTCCGCTCTGTGGTGGGCCCGCTGGCGAACGTGCTGATCGCCCTCGTCAAGAACACCACGGTGGCCGCCGCGATCGGTGTCGCCGAGGCCGCGGCGCTGATGCGGCAAATGATCGAGAACGAGGCTCAGCTCATTCTCATCTCCGGCATCTTCGCGTTCGGATTCATCTGCCTCACCCTCCCGACCGGACTGTTCCTCGGATGGGTGAGCAAGAAGGTGGCGGTGAAGCGGTGACCTCTGTCCTGTACGACGCCCCGGGGCCGCGCGCCAAGCGGCGCAATGTCCTGTTCACGGTGGTGTTCGTGATCGCGCTGGCAGCGCTGATCTGGTGGGTGGTCCAGAGCCTCGTCGACAAGAACCAGCTCGAATGGGCCAAGTGGAAGCCGTTCTTCACCGATTCCCGTGCCTGGTCGACGTACCTCGTGCCGGGGCTCAAGAACACGCTCAAAGGCGCCGCCCTGGCCATGGTCATCGCGCTGCCGCTCGGAGCGCTCTTCGGTATCGCGCGGCTCTCCGACCACTGGTGGGTACGGGGCGCGGCCGGCGCCGTCGTGGAGTTCTTCCGTGCCATCCCGGTGCTGATCCTGATGCTCTTCGCCAACGCGGCGTACGCCGAGTACACCGACATCAGTCCCGACATCCGGCCGCTGTACGCCGTGGTCACGGGCCTGGTGCTCTACAACGCCTCGGTGCTCGCCGAGATCGTACGGGCGGGCATTCTCTCCCTTCCGCAGGGGCAGTCCGATGCGGCCAAGGCGATCGGTATGCGCAAGAGCCAGACCATGCTGTACGTGCTGCTGCCGCAGTCGGTCACCGCGATGCTCCCCGCCATCGTCAGCCAGCTGGTGGTCATCGTGAAGGACACCGCGCTCGGCGGCGCGTTGCTCGGCTTCTCCGAACTGCTGGCATCGGTCCGCCCGATGAGCGCGAACTACGGGGCGAACACCATCGCCAGCTTCACCGTCGTCGCCGTGATCTTCGTCGTGCTCAACTTCGCGCTCACCACCTTTGCGAGCCGGCTGGAAGGCCGGCTGCGCCGTGGCAAGAGGTCCACCGGCGCGGTGGTCGGCGTCGACGCGGTCGAGGAACTCTCGACGCCTGGCGAGCACGTCGGCCCGGGAGAGCTGGGCGGCGGAGGGGGACGGGCCGGGGGCGGGCCGGCCGATCGGACGAAGTGACAGGGCGAACTGACGACAGGTGAGTGACGCTGCGGCCTCTCTCCTCAGGGCGACCGATGCGAAGAAGCCAAACCCTCTTCCGGGCGAGGACGGGGCGATGGGAGGGCAACCATGAGGGGGATGCAACTCGTCCCCACCTATGGTCGCGCCGATGCCGGGGCGGCCGTGGCCCACACAGGGCCTGTGAGCGAAGGAGGCGGCGTGCTCCGCATTCACTTCACCCCCCACGACCTGCAGAACATCCGAATCGCTCCGCAGCCCGACCCATTGTGGGAACTGGTCTGCAGTGTGTGCCGATTACAGACCGGACAGGGACTGCTCGAGTTCGGCGATTGGCGTAACTCGGCCCACCACAGGCTCCGCACGGATCCGCTGGTGAATCGTGCCCTGCACCTGCTGCGGACAGTGATTCCCGCTTCCGGCTACATCCCGGACTTCCTCACCCCGCCGGTCCCCGGCGCCGATCTGCCCGCGGGCCTCGAGCAGGTGCGCCTCACCCCGCACAGACAGCTGGTCCGCGAGATGTCGAGGCTGGCAGAGTCCCGCCCGATCCCGAGCTGGACCTCGCTCGGCGGTCCTGGTCGCGATGCGCTTGCCTCGCTGACAGGCGCACTGGCGACGTATCACGGGGCACTTCTGCGGCCGTACTGGTCCCGCATCCGTACCGCTGTCGGCAACGATGTCAGCCAGCGAGCGCGCACCCTGCTGGAAGGCGGCACACAGACGTTGCTGGACGGATTGCACCCGCTGGCGCGGTGGAACTCCCCGGTGCTTGAGGTGGATTACCCCGTCGATCGCGACCTGTATCTGGAGGGGCGCGGACTGCTTCTCGTCCCCTCGTACTTCTGCTGGCGTCGGCCGACCGCCCTCGCGGATCCGGCCCTGGCCCCGGTGCTCGTCTATCCGGTGGCGAAAGCGCCGCTCGACGTCGCGCGGGGGGCGGAGGACGGACTGGAGCGGCTGCTGGGCCGCACCCGGGCTGCGGTGCTCACCGAGGTGGCCGACAGAAGCACCCGGACCACTTCCGAGGTGGCCGAGGCCGTGGGGGTCTCACTGCCCAGCGTGAGCTATCAGATCAGCGTCCTGCGCGACGGGGGGCTCGTGACCAGCCGCCGCGAAGGCAAGTACGTCCTGCATGCGGTGACCCCGTTGGGGCTCCAGCTGCTCGGCGCCGGCATGCCGGTCCCGGCGGAGTCGCTGGGCGGCGGTGTCGCTTCTGGAGCCGGGAACGCCGACGCGGCCCGCTCGATGCTCGCCCCCGCCGGCCTGGGCCGTGATCAGGAGATCGTGCGGCGCTGAGCCGGCTCCCCGCGCATCTTCTGCCCCATCGACGAAGTGGACATATGGTTCATAGTGTCGATTTGGTGGCCACGCGGGCACGGCTGTCCGGACTCGTCGCCATCGGCTGCGACGACCCCTCCCGTCGCCAACGACGCCTGCGCGTTCTGAAAGGGTTCCGATGCACCCGGCTCTCAGCTCTGCTGCCCTCTCCCAGCTGCGACAGCAGCGTTCCTATCCGGCAGTGACGGTTCTGATGCCCACTCATCGCCGCGAACCGGACAACGCGCAGGACCCTGTCCGTCTGCGCAATCTGATGGCCGAGGCCAAGGGCCAGCTTCAGGCCGATCCGGCCGTCACCCGGGACAGGCGGATCGATGTCACCGAGCAGTTGGACAGGGCGCTGGCGGAGATCGATCTGGTACATGCCGAGGACGGGCTGGCGGTCTTTGCCGCGCCGGGAGAGCACCAGGTGTGGTCGCTGGGCCGTACGGTGCCCGAGCGCGTTGTGCTCTCGGACACCTTCCTGACCCGCAATCTCGTTTCGGCGCAGGCCGCCGAGCACCCCTTCTGGGTGCTGGCCGTCTCCTCCGACCGCGTCTCTCTGTGGAGCGGCGGAGCGGAGCGCGTCGTCGAGGAGGCAAGGGGGGCGTTCCCACTGACCCGGAGCCTTGAGGACCCCGATGCCGAGCGCCAGGAGCGGATCGGGGATGTGCCCAGCACCTTCAGCGACGAGCAGACCCGCCAGTTCCTGCGGGAGGCGGACGCTGCGATGGGTGCCGTACTCAAGTCCGATCCGCGGCCCCTGTATGTGGCCGGTGAAGCGGTGGCGCTCGCTCTTCTCGACGGTGTCGGAACAGTGGCCAAGGGGACTGCCACCCACATCCCACAGGGAGGGCTGGCAACGGGACCCGCCGACGCCGTGTGGCAGGCCGTACGGCCGTTCGTCGAGGCCCGGGCCGAGAAGGAAGTCGCCCACGTCCTTGAGGAACTGGACAAGGCCCGTGGACGACGGGCGTTCGCCGCCGGGGTCGACGAGATCCGGCAGAACGTGACATCCGGCCGGGTCGCGCTGCTGGCCGTGGAGGAGAACTACCGGGAAACCGTCCGCGAGTCCGGCGGCCACCTGATGCCGGCGGAACCCGGTGATCTGGGTGCCCTTGACGACATCGTCGACGAGATCGTCGAGCGGTCCCTGGACACGGGCGCGGAGGTGCGCTTCGTGCCTGACGGCACGCTTGCCGACATGGGCGGAATCGCGAGCGCCCTGCGCTACTGAGAGCACGACACGGATGGGCAACCGAGGGGGGTGACCCTCAGTCACCGACAGTGAAAGGGAACCCCGATGACGCCATGCGTGAAAGGCCGGGCGAGCACGAGGCCTTTGGCCGCTGTTGCGTTGACGCTGATCACTGCGGCCTCGGGCGCGGCCGTCCTCGTTTCGTGCAGCACCGGCAACGGCGACACCGGCAGCAGTTCGCCGTTCAGCCCCCGCCCGACGCCTCCCAACATGTCTGCGTTCTCAGGTACGCCGCCCTCCGCCCTGGCTTCAGCGGCCGCCTCGGCCCGCGCCAGAGCGTCCGCCGCGGCGGCGTCCGCGTCTGCTGCCGCCTCCGCCTTCGAGTCCTCCGTCTCGGCCGAGGTGGCCCGCGCGAACGCAGCAGCCGCTGCCGAGCTCAAGAAGGTGCAGGGCAGCGGCAACGCGACGTCCGACGTGTCACTGACGGGGAAGCCGCGGGCCCAGACCGGTGGTCTGGTCGCAGCCGTGGTCAGCATCACCAACCGCACCGACCAGAAGGCGTCGTACGCCGTGCAGGTCGACTTCACCAACCCCTCCGGCAAGGTGGTGGAGAGCAGAATCGTCGGCGCGGAGGACCTCGATCCGGGCGAGAAGGAGCAGTCCATCGCCATCAGCCGTAAGCCCGCCGACCTGAACCTGACCCCCAGGATCGCCAAGGCCCAGCGGTACTGACGGTTGGGGGCCCTCGGCGATGTGACGTCCTTCACGCCACTTTGGGCCGGATGTGACGGTACGTAGTGAGACCGCTGCGTCTTCGGTACGTACTGTTACGTGTGGCGCAGGACCACGCCAGGGGAACTCGAGGAGACTCATGAGACCGTTTGTGTTGAACTACGCGCGGCCGGCCGAGAATTCAGCAGTCATCGATCCCTACACGTACGACTCCGCCCTGCAGTTGAACGTCCTGTCCGACGGACGCCCCGCCATCGCGGACCGGGCGGTGCTCCTGGCGGCCGGTACGACGACCTCCACAGCCGGTTCGCAGACGCACTTCGACGACTGACCGGACCGGCGCATCGATGACTGTGCTGATTCTGACCTGTCAGCAGGATGTGACGACGGACATGGTGGTGGCCGGTCTGCACGAACGGGGGATTCCGCTGGTGCGATTCGATCCCGCTGATCTCCCCGGCGAGGCCGCGCTGTCGGCGGAGTTCGTCAGCGGCGACTTTCGGGGCTATCTGTCGTACGACGGGCGCCTGGTGAGCATGAGCGGCCTGCGCTCCATATGGGTGCGCAGGCCGGGGGAGCCCGCGGCACACGCCTCCGAGCCGTCGGAGTGGCTCACCGCCGAGTCCGGGCAGGCGCTGTACGGGATGCTCAACTCCACCACGGCACGCTGGATGAACCATCCCTGCGTGGCCGCGCAAGCCCGCTGCAAACCATGGCAGTTGCGCGTCGCCCATCGCAGCGGTTTCGCCGTGCCGCCCACGCTCATCACCACCTTTCCGCGCGTGGCCCGCCAGTTCGCGGCGCAGTACAGGGAGATCGTGGTGAAGTCCACCTCGGGTCCGCCGCGCAGCGATCCACCGGTCACACTGCCCACCACCCGCGTCGGGCCGGGGACGGATTTCTCCGGCGTCGCGGCCGCCCCCACCCTGCTTCAGAAGTACATTCCCAAACGGGCCGACATCCGGCTGACCTGCGTCGGTGGGCGGCTGTTCGCTGCCCGGAAGATCTCGGCGTCCGGCCAGGTGGACGGGCGCTACGGCACCACTGGTCAGTCCTGGGAGCCCGCCGAGGTGCCCGACCGCATCGCCAGGGCCGTCCATGACTTCACAGGCCTTGCCGGTCTCGCCTACGGGGCTTTCGATTTCGCCGAGGACGCCGAGGGCGTCTGGTGGTTCCTGGAGTGCAACCAGGGCGGCCAGTTCGGCTTCGTCGAGCTGGAGACGGGGCAGCCCATCGCCGAGGCCGTTGCGTCGTGGCTGGCGTACACAGCCACGTAGGCGGAGGGGGGAGGGGATGTGCGCACAGGCTCGCTCAGGTACCCAAGGGCGCTCACGCCCATGACCGGCGGCAGCTCACCCTGCCGTGTTGTTCACCCTGGATTCGCCGAAGACGGCCCTAACGGGCACCCGATTGGGGAAAGCTGTTCCCTGAGCTGAGACGCGGGACATCGGGGGAGGCGTCCGTGGTCATCGGGGAGAGACCTGTCGTCGAGGAGCCACGCCTGGCCATACGGCGTCAGTCGTCCTCTTTATGGTCACGGCGCAGCTTCCTGGTGCCTTCCTGCCCGTACTGGCCGCCGTTCTCACAGGTGTGACCGTGCTGGCCGTCTCGGGAAACATCCTGCTGCCCTTCGAGCGAGTCGTCACGCTGGAGGGCAAAATGGCCTCCAAGCGGGACTTCTTCGAGGACGAAGAGGTTCAGCGGCTTCTGATGAAGCATCACATACGCGTCCACATCACCAGTTCGGGATCCCGTGACGTGGCCATCGGGGACATCTCCTCGTACGACTTCGTCTGTCCTTCGGGGCAGCCCGCCGGGGACCTGATCACCAGTCAGCGTGCGGCGAAGAACCAGTACGTCAAGGTGCACCGGCCGTTCGTCAGCCCGATCGTGCTCGCCACCTATCGCGAGTACGCCGAGACTCTGCGGGACGAGGGAATCGCCACCGCGCAACGCTCCTCCGTGCAGAACCAGCCGCTCTACTACGTGCTGGACATGGGGAAATTCCTGGAGAGCATCCACCAGGAGACCCGGTGGGAAGAGATCGGGATCCAGAACCACGGGATCACCAATGCGAACAGGATCGTCGCCCAGAGTCCCGACGTCTGTGGGTCCAACTCCGCCGGAACCTACCTGGCGTTGGTGGCCTTCACCAGGCACGGCAAGGGCGACGAAGTACCCGACTCCGATCAGGAGGCGGACGACCGCGCCCGGGAGATCAAACCCCTCCTGGAGCAGGGCCTGCCGGCCGCCGACGTGTTCCGGACGTACATCTCCCCGGAAGGAAAAGGAATAGCCCCCGTGGTGGTGGCGTACCAGTACCTCAGCTACGGGGACTAATCGTAGTGCACCGCCCTTCATGGCCTTGCCCTTTAGGGAGGGGAGCGGAAGTCAACAGGTGCAGTACCGGGCCGAGTCGAAGAAACTGGACTCCGAGCGGGTGCTTCTCTACCCGGCCAGCCAGTTCGTGACCCAGCCCCAGTTCATCGCACTCAACCGGGACGGCGACCGGCTCGGTGAACTCATCACCCGTGACCCCGAATTGCGGCAACGGCGCGGGCAGGCGCGACAACCGTGAGATTGTCGCCAAGTTCCTCGAGGTGGCCGAGCCCATTTCGGTCATCGGCATCATCATGGATGTTCTCGAGGAGAAGGACGTCATCGTGCACGTCGACCTCGTCAACCAGACCGTCAGACGGAATACGGCACTGGCCAAGGGGCTGGTGACCCTGCACGGTTCCGGGATCTCGCAGCAGTCCGTACGTCTGCGTGACATCGAGGACTTCGTGCTGATCAGAGGCCGATTCCGGAAGATCAGCGAAACGGCGGAGTCCACGGTCTTTCTGGCGCCCTACGGGGACCCGGACGATCCCGCGCAGGGTCCTCGCGTCCGTGTCACCTGTGCGACGGAGGGACTGCGCAACGAGGTCCCGCAGGGCACCTTCTCGGCACGCTGTCTCGGCAAGGTCCAGGACTGGAACGCCGACGACGCGGTCCTGGAGGCCCAGGCGATGGCGATCTTCCGGTAGCGGCGCTCAGCCGGCGTCCGGGAGCATGCGTCACCTTGCGATGCGCGTCCGGACCGTGCGACGGGCGTCCAGCGTGTCGGCTATGGCCCCAGACTTTCGGCCCTGTCGAGTTCCACGTCCAGTGCCATGGCCGCTGTGATGAGGGACAGATGGGTGAACGCCTGCGGAAAGTTGCCCAGTTGCTCTCCCGTCGGGCCGATCTCCTCGGCGAAAAGGCCGACATGGTTGGCGTAGGTGAGCATCTTCTCGAAGGCATAGCGTGCCTCTTCTACCCGCCCCGCGCGGGCGAGCGCCTGCACATAGTGGAAGGTGCACAGCGTGAATGTGCCCTCGGAGCCCCTGAGTCCGTCCGGAGAGGCGGACGGGTTGTAGCGGTAGACGAGGCTGTCGGAGACCAGCTCGCGCTCCATCGCGTCGAGAGTGGCGAGCCAGCGCGGGTCCTTGGGCGCGATGAACCCGACGAGCGGCATGAGCAGCAGTGAGGCGTCCAGGACGTCGGTGTCGTAGTGCTGGACGAAGGCCTGGCGCTGCTCGCTCCAGCCGCGCTCCATCACCTGCATAAAGATCGCGTCGCGGGTGGCGGTCCAGCGCTCCAGGTCGGCGGGTCGGGCGTTGTCCCGCGCGATACGGATGCCGCGGTCGAAGGCCACCCAGGACATCAGCCGACTGTAGGTGAAGTCGTGGCGGCCGCCGCGGGTCTCCCAGATACCCTCGTCGGGCCGGTCCCAGTTGTCGGCGAGCCAGTCCAGGACACCCGCGAGAGCCAGCCAGCCCCGGTAGCCGGCGGTCTCCGCGATGGCTCCCAACTCCAGCATGGCGAATGCAGCCTCGCCGTAGATGTCCAACTGGAGCTGGTCGGCCGCTCCGTTCCCGATACGCACCGGAAACGATCCGAGATAGCCCTCCAGGTGGTCGAGCAGCTCCTCGCTCAGGTGCGGGTCGCCGTCCACCCGGTACATGATCTGCAGCGGCTCGCCGGAGACGGTCGCGCCCGCGGCCACCCGCTGGCCGAGCCATCGGCGGAAGGCGTCCGCCTCCTCGGTGAAACCCAGGTCGATCAGCGATCGTACGGACAGTGAGGCGTCCCGGATCCAGGTGTATCGGTAGTCCCAGTTGCGCTCGCCGCCCACCTGCTCGGGCAGTCCCGCGGTCGCGGCGGCGATCGGGGCGCCCGTGGGCGCGTACGTGAGCAGCTTGAGGGTGATGGCCGACCGGTTCACGGTCTGCCGCCAGCGGCCGCGGTACTGGGACGTCCGGAGCCACGTGTGCCAGTACTGTACGGTCGCCCGCCAAGTGGCCCATGCCATGTCGGCGTTGAGGGGCTCCGGCGGCGCGTCGCCGCCGGCGCAGGTGGTCAGGACGACAACGGCGAGTTCACCGGCCTGCAGTGTGACGACGCCCTGGACGTCGCGGTCGTTGTCGGCGCTCAGCCGTGCGGTGCTCTGGAGGTGTACGTCGATGCCGGGGCCGGTGAAGACAGCGGCGTCGCCCGCCTCGTTCAGGCTCAGTGTGTGCGTAGCACGGCCGTAGTCGAAGCGAGGTCTGCACTCCACGGTGAACGTCATGCTGCCGCGCACGACGCGCATCGCTCGGAAGATCCGGTGCCGGTCCGTGGGTGTTTCCGGGGTGTCCACCGGCATGAAGTCCAGGACCTCGCCCACCCCGTCGGTGGTGAGGTAACGGGTGACCAGGACTGCGGAGTCGGGGAGGTAGAGCTGGGTGATCCTGGCATCCGGGTGGTCGGCTGCGATCCGGAAACTGCCACCACGGTCCTGGTCGAGCAGAGCGGCGAAGATGCTGGGCGAGTCGAATCGCGGCGTGCAGAACCAGTCGATCGCTCCGTCGGACGCCACCAGAGCAGCGGTCTGCAGGTCACCGATCATCCCGTGGTCGGCGATGGGCGGGTACTCGCGCATCCAGGGGTCCCCTCGTCAGGAGCCGGTGACCCCCGTCGGTGGACCCGCCGGTGGCGAACTCCATCGTGCGATGCCCAGGCCGGGCCCGCACGTCAGGCGTTCGCGCTCCGGTGTCCGCTCGACCGGTTGGCCGGCCGGGACGCCCCGCTCCTAGACGTGCGACCGCCTGCGGTGCGCATCGGTGCCCGCGAGGAGTGCCTCGGTGATCAGCCGGACGCCGCGGGCCAGGCGGTTCAGCTGCTCCAGCTCGATGGCGTACAGCCTGATGGTGCTCTCGATGATGACCTCGGACACTCCCAGGGTGGGCAGTTCCGCCCGGCAGGTCTGCAGTGCGACCCGCACGGCTCGTATCTCGTGCTGCACCTGGAGGTGCGCATGGCGGGCGAGCAGGATGTGGTGGCGGGTGAGCGTCGAATAGCCCGCATAGCGGGCCGGCAGGAGGTCTCGCAGCCACCGGGCCGCCGTGCGCTCCCAATCGTGGCTACCGGGGGCCTTGACCTGACAAGGCCAGTCGGAGTCGATCGGTGAGAAGGTCTGGGACATCGTCGTCGCTTCCGGATGTGAGGCGGATGGGCTCTGATCGCGGGGGGTGGTCGCGGAGGTTGGTGGCGGCCCCGGCCCAGGGGTTGACCGGGGCCGCCAAGGGCATCCGCGCGAAAAAGGCGCAGCGCCCGGGTTGAACACCATGGGCCGACGCGAGGAGGAGGGGCGTCGTCCCTGGGTGTTCGGTCACGTGGCCCGTAGGGGCTCGATGCGGTACACCGCGCGTACCTGAGTGGCATTCACTGTCGTGGTGCTGTCCACCGACTGCGCGGGTCGGCAGACGATGCCGAGTCCGCGTCCGCGTCCGCTTACGTTCGCGGGAGACCCGAGACCCGACCGTCGTACCGGCCCCAGCTGCTTCCTGCGGGCTGCGCCGCGTGCGGCGGGGCGAGGCGTGAGGTGCATGGTGCGGACCGCCGGCTTTCCTTCGGTGAGGGCTGAGGTCTGGCTCGCGACTTCGGGGCACCCGGGGGTCGCAGATGCAGTAAATATATATACCGTCGAGTAAGCAAGAGTATGAAAAAATTCATGCACAAAATGTGATGACTGATCCATGATCAAGCCTTCGGTGGGACGCGAACCGGCAGGCAGGGCGGCCCGTCGCCGAGGTCGACGTAAGCGGGTGCCGGCTCACGTCGGTCCGTGGAGGAGGAACCCGCGTCAGTCCTCGAGGAAGAAGTCGTGCTGTTCCGCGGCATGCTCGTAGCCCTCCAGCCGCACCTGCGTGCGCTCGGGATCGGCATCGGCCATGGCTTGGAGGACGGCGGCGGACATGACCACCGGCGCCGCGTAGGAGTCGAAGACGAGACGTGATCCGGTGCCGGCGGTGAGTACCACATCGGCTTCGTCCACGAGCGGCCCGAGTGTCAGGTCGGTGATCAGTGCGACATGCAGCCCCGTCCTACGGGCGGCCCGCATCGCTGCCAGGGTCTCGTTGGCGTGCCTGGGCATCGCGAACGCCAGCATCCAGGTCCCGCCTGCCTCTCGCGACTGGAGCAGCGCGTCGTAGGCGACGCTGCCGCCGCGGGTCACCAGGCGCACGTCGGGATGGATCCGTCTGGCGGCATAGGCGAAGTATTCCGCCAGCGACACGGAGATCCGCAGGCCCAGAACGGTCAGGGGCGTCGAATGGGCGAGGTCGCGGCCGATCTCGAGCACCTGGTTGGGGTCGGCCAGAACACGGCGCAAACTCTCCAGGTTCTCGATCTCGGCGTCGACGGCTGCCTGTAGTTCATTGCGGCGGATCTCTTCCCGCGTGTCGGGGGACTGGGTGCCCGCGCTGAGCGCGATCGGCTGGAGGGCCTCTCGGAGCGCGGGAAATCCGCTGAAACCCAAGGAGGAGGCGAAGCGGGTCACCGACGGCTGGCTCACACCCACGCGTTCCGCGAGATCCGTGATCGACAGGAACGCGGCCTCGGTGAGGTGGTCGACCATGTACTGGGCGATGCGTCGCTGCGCGGGAGACAGCCGGTGGCCGCCGAACAGTGCGAGAACCCTGTCCGTGGGAGCTGCTTCCACGTCCGGAGACTGCTTTCCCGGCGTGATCGCAGACGCCTGTGCGCGTGCCTGCTGCCCTGATGGCACCGGTGTGCCTCCTTGTCGTCCCACTCGTGCAACATAGCTCACGCACCGTGGCCGCACGGTGGAACTGTTGCGTGGAACAAGGCGGAACGAGGCGGAGCGTGGCGGCTCGCGCGCGGGATCGTCCGATCGCGTACCGCGTCCGTGGAGAGCGTGAAGCAGGGGTCACATCGTCGTCGGAGGACGGTGCCGGGAGGTGATGGCGACCGCGGCCGCGACGGCGAGGACGACGGCGGCCACCAGGAGCAGTACTCCCGTCGGTGACCAGTGCAGGTGGAGCAGCCATGCGCCGAGGATGCCGCCCGTGAACATCGCGAGGACGGCGACGCCCCTGCGGGCCGAGGCGCCGCTGCCGTAGCCCAGCGCCGTGTCGTGCCCGAGAGGCGAACCGCTGACCAGTGCGGCGATGGTCCGCGTGACCAGGGTGGTGGGCAGGTCCGGCACATGAGCGCGCATCGCGGTCACATTGCGCATGCCCATGGCGAGCGCCACCAAGGCCACCACCGCGATGTGGCGGGCGGACGGCGCACCGTCCGCCCGTACGAGCCCCCAAGCCGTGAACGCCGCCACAGCGAGCAGCCCCGACTCCATGATCAGCGCGAGAACGAGCCACCGGCGCTTGCGGGCTTCCATCGCCGACTCCAGCCGGGCGCCGAGGAGGGCTCCGGCGGCGAACGACCCGAGCGACACGGACGTCGTCACTGCGGACGCGCTGCCCTCGCCCACGAGCGCGAATCCGAAGAAGAGCACATTGCCGGTCTGCATGGCGGTGAACACGGACCCCAGAGCGAGCAGGCTCACGGCTTCGACCATGCCCGTTGTCAGCGTCAGCGCCTCCATGAGCGATGTGAGGGTTGTGTACGTGAGGTCGGGCCCGGGCTTCGTCTCCAAGCCGGCTCCTCGGCTGCGGCGGCGGTGTCCGGCAAGTGTGCGTACCCGCCGGGCACCGCCCGCACCATTGCGCCAACCGTGGGCCGAACCCCGGCAGTGAAGCCGGGTTCAGGACCCGGCTTTCACGTCGGCTATTCGCACGTCGGCCACTTGTACGCCGGCTATTTGACGGAGCCCGCCATCACTCCCTGGACGAAGTGGCGCTGGAAGGCGAAGAAGACGACCAGCGGCACCACCAGCGAGAGGAAGGCGCCCGGCGCCAGAACCTCGATATTGCTGCCGAACTGCCGCATCTCGGACTGGAGGGCGACCGTGAGCGGCTGGGACTCGCTGTCCGCGAAGAGCAGTGCGACCAGCATGTCGTTCCAGACCCAGAGGAACTGGAAGATGGCCAGGCTGGCCAGCGCCGGCCGTCCGAGAGGAAGGATCAGCCGGGAGAAGATCCGCCACTCGCTGCCGCCGTCCATCCGCGCGGCCTCCAGCATTTCGCGCGGGATCTCGGCGAAGTAGTTACGGAGCAGGAAGATCGCGAAGGGCAGTCCGTACGCGACATGGAAGAGGATCACACCCGGAATCGTGCCGAACAGCCCGACGGCGCCGAACAGTTTGGCCACCGGCAGCAGCCCGATCTGGACGGGCACCACGAGGAGGCCCACCACCACCAGGAAGATCGCATCGCGGCCCGGGAACTCCAGCCAGGCGAAGGCGTATCCGGCCAGTGCCGCGATTCCGACGACCAGGGCGGTGGCCGGCACCGAGATCAGCACGGTGTTCCAGAAGGCCTGCGTGATACCGGAGTTCTCGAACAGAGCGGTGTAGTTGTCGAGGGACAGCTGCCCGGGGTCGGTCAGCGCCGTCCACCAGCCCTCGGTCGCGTTGTCCTGCTCGGAGCGCATCGAGGAGAGGAACAGCCCGGCCAGCGGGGTGATCCAGACAAGTGCGACCACGATCAGGACGGCCTGGACCAGTCCGTTGCCGAACCAGGTGCGCAGTCGGCTCAGCGGACGCGGGCGCGGGCGCCGCGGCAGAGTGGCGAGGTGGGCGGAGGTCGCGGCCGTTCGCGGGGACGAATTGCGCTCGATGGTGCTGTGGCCACTCATTTTCCGCTCCTTCGGAAGCGCCGGACATTGAAGATCATGGCGGGCACGACCAGAAGCAGCAGCAGTATGCTCAAGGCGCTGCCGAGTCCCTGGTTGTTGCCGCCGCCGAAGGACACCAGCCACATCCGGGTCGCCAGCACATTGGCCTCTTCCTGGACCGGTCCCGGCGCGATGATGTAGACGAGGTCGAAGACCTTCATCACATTGATCACCAGGGTCACGAAGACCACCGTCAGTACCGGAGTGAGCAGCGGCACCGTGATCTTCCGGAAAATCTGCCACTCGTTGGCGCCGTCCATCCGGGCCGCCTCCAGCGAGTCCCGGGGGAGAGCAGCGAGCCCTGCTGCGATCAGCACCATCGAGAATCCGGTCCAGATCCACAGATAGGCACCGATGATGGCCGGGGTCACCAGCGCCGGGCCGAGCCAGGAGATGCCTTGGTAGGGTGCCGCGAAGTTCTCCGCCGGAAGCCGGACGGTGTACGAACCGGCTTCCAGGCCGTGGAAGTTGAACGAGCCGTCCGCAGCGGTGGTGGCCGTGGCCGCCACCTTTCCGTCCCGTACCGCCTCCACCGACATCCCCGGCAGGCCCTTCTCGGCCGGGTCGACCTTGCCCGGCGTACCGCCGCCGCCGGGGGTGAAGTCGAGGTAGACGACGCCCCTGACCTCGTCCGCGGCGGGCGCGGCGGAGGACGCGGCATGTGCGGGCCGGGCCTCTGCCGGCATCTTGTCCGGTGCCACTCCGACGAAGCCGAGACTGATCGACTTCCCGGGACTGACCGCGTCGGCCGTCCGGTACGTTCCGCCCGTGTCCCTGGTCAGGCCCTGGTTCTCGCGGGCCCTGGCGGTGGGGTAGGCGGAGCGGTCGTCGAAGGCGTCGTGTACGCCGACGGCCACGGCGTTGAGCACGCCCCGGTCCGGGTCCTCCTCGTAGACGAGCCGGAAGATGATGCCGGCGGCGAGGAACGACACGGCCATGGGCAGGAAGAGCACCAGCTTGAAGGCGGTGGCCCAGCGCACCTTCTCGGTGAGCACGGCGAGTACCAGGCCGAGACCGGTCAGCAGAACCGGAGCCACGACCACCCAGATGGTGCTGTTGCGGATCGCTTTGAGCGTCGCGGGGTCGCTGAATATCTCGGCGTAGTTGTCGCCGCCGACGAAGCGATCACCGCTCGCGTCGAAGAGGCTGCGGCCGGCGGAGAACAGCACCGGGTAGACGACCAGCGCGCCGAGCAGCAGCAGGGCGGGCAGGACGAACACCACCGCGATGTTCCGATTCCTGCGCTGGGCACGCCGCCGCGGGGTGGCGGCGTGCCCGGATTTGGTGACAGTGGCAGCCATGGAGTGCGACCTCAGTTCCGGTACGCCTTGGCGGCCGCGGCTTCGAGCTTGGCCGCGGTGGCCTTCGGGTCCGAGGGGTCGCGCAGGAAGTCCTGGAGGAGCTTCCACTCGCCCACACCCTTGGTTCCGCCGAACGCGGCCGGGGCCTGGTCGGACATGTCGAAGCGGACCGAGTCACCTGCCTCGACCAGTGACTTGGCCGTGGCACGGGTGGTGTCGTCCGCGTACGAGGCGGGCTTCACATCCTTGTTGGGGGAGACGAAGCCGCCCGCGCCGGCCCAGACCGCAGCCGCTTCCGGAGTGGCCAGGAACTCCAGCAGCCGCTGCGCCCCCTTCTGGTTCTTGCCGTCCTTGAGCACCACGGCCGCGTCGCCGCCGCTCACCACCGGTGCCTTGCCGCTGTCGACCCCGGGGAACGGGAAGAACTTGGCGTCCTCGCCGAGCTTGCGGCCGAAGTTGTCCTTGGCCATACCGCCGACGAAGTCGCCCTCGTAGACCATGCCGGCCTTGGGCTCGGGTCCGAAGACCTGCTCGATCGAGCCCGGGAAGTCGGTGCGCAGCGCTCCTGCGGAGCCGCCCGCGACGAGCTGCTTGTCCTTGAAGACCTCGCCGAGCGTGGTGAGTGCCTTGACCACGCTTGCGTCGGTCCACGGCAGAGTGTGGGCGGCCAGCTGGTCGTACTTCGCAGGACCCGCCTGCGAGAGGTAGATGTTCTCGAACCAGTCGGTGAGGGTCCAGCCGTCCTCACCGGCGACGGAGAATCCCGGGAGTCCCGAGTCGGCGAGCGTACGGCCCGCCTTGAGCATGTCCGGGTAGCTCTTGGGCTCCGTGACTCCGGCCTGCTCGAACGCGCTCGGGCTGTACCAGACGGTCGACTTGTGGGCCGCCTTGAAGTAGAGGCCGTAGTAGGTCTTGTTGACGGTGCCGTAGTTCTTCCACACCTCGGCGAGGTTGGCGCCGGCGGTCGTCGCGGTCTTCTGCGACAGGGGTGCGAGCCAGCCCTCCTTGGCGAACTGCTGGAGCACGCCGACCTGAGGCACCATCGCCACGTCCGGGGCGTTGCCGCCCTCGATCTTGCTGCCGACGAAGGTGGAGACATTGTCACCGGTGGGCACGAAGACCGTCTTGGCGCCGGTCTGTTCGGTGAACGCGTCCAGCACCTTGCGGAAGTTCTTCTGCTCGCTGCCGGTCCAGACACCGGCCACGGTCACGGTCTGGCCGCTGAGCTCCTTGCCGCTCGCCGGGCCGGTCGAGCCGCCGCAGGCCGTCGCACCGAGGGCGAGGGCGAGTGCCGTGGAGGCGGCCGCAGCTGTCCGCCGGTTTGTTGAGAGTCGTCGCATGGTGACAGTCCTTCCAAGAGGGGGGATCGGGGAGTTCAGGGGGTGGGGCAGTCGCCCGTCCACCACGCGGCGGTCGCTCCGGGGAGCACACCGTCCGGGCAGGGGCCGCTGGAGAGGAGAGGAGTACCGGCGACCGGCGCGGCGACGGGTTCGGTGCCGAAGTTGACCGCGCAGATCAGGCCGTCACCCCGGACCATGGCGAGGACCTGCGGCGGCGACTCCAGCCAGCGCAGGCTGCCCTCGCCCAGCTGGGGAAGACTGCGGCGGAGCTGGAGCCCTTCGCGGTAGAGGTGCCAGAAGGAGCGGGTGTCGGCCAGCGCCCGGTCGGTGGCGTGTTCGGCGAACCACTCGGGCTGTGGCAGCCAGGGCCTGGCTCCGGCCGCGCCCTGGCTGAAGCCGAACGGGGAGGCGTGACCTGACCACGGCAGCGGCACCCGGCAGCCGTCCCTGATGCGCTTGCGGCTGCCCGTGCGGTGGAAGATCGGGTCGGTGAGCACATCGTCCGGCAGGTCCAGGACCTCCGGGAGGCCGAGCTCCTCGCCCTGATAGACGTACGCGGCGCCGGGCAGCGCCAGCATCAGCAGTGCGGCGGCGCGGGCCCGTGCCGCACCCAGCCCACTGGCCTCCACGCCGGGCTCACCCGCGTAACGGGTGACCGTGCGGACCTGGTCGTGGTTGTTGAGCACCCAGGTGACGGTGGAGCCGGTTCCCGCGATGTCGCGTATCGCCGCCGTGATGGTGGTCCGGAAAGCGTCGGCATCCCAGGGGGCGCTGAGCAGATCGAAGAAAAAGGCCTGGTGCAGCTCGTCGGGACGTACATACTCCGCGTGTTCGCGCGCGGTCGGTACGGAGACCTCTCCGACCAGTAGCCGCTCGTTGCCGTCCCGTGCCGTGTACTCCTCGCAGACCGAGCGCCAGCGCCGCCACACCTCGTGGACCTCGGGCTGGTTCCAGGCAAGCGGGTTCACCGAGTCCCGGGAGCGCTCGTCGGCGGCGGGGTCGGCCGAGTCGGGCAGCTCCGGGTGCTTGAAGAGGCCGGCGGCGACATCGATACGGAAGCCGTCCACGCCCCGGTCCAGCCAGAAGCGGAGCACCTGCTCGAAGGAGTCGCCCACCTCAGGGTTGCGCCAGTTCAGGTCGGGCTGCTGCGGAGTGAACAGGTGCAGATACCACTGCCCGGGGGTGCCGTCGGCTTCGGTGATCCGGCTCCAGGCGGGGCCGCCGAACATCGCCCGCCAGTTGTTGGGCGGCTCCGCGCCGTCCGGGCCGCGGCCGTCGGCGAAGTGGAACCGGGTGCGGGCGGCGCTGCCGGGACCGGCGGCGAGCGCCTCACCGAACCACGGGTGCTCGCTGGAGCAGTGGTTGGGGACGATGTCGAGCAGCAGCTTGAGCCCGAGTCGGCGGGCGTCGGCCATCAGCAGGTCGAACTCGGCCAGGTCGCCGTAGACGGGGTCGACATCGCGGTAGTCGGCGACGTCATAGCCGTGGTCGTGCTGGGGCGATGGATAGAACGGGCTGAGCCAGATGCCGTCGACACCGAGCTTCCTCAAGTACGGAAGCCCGGCCCGTACGCCGGCCAGGTCACCGATGCCGTCCCCGGTGCTGTCGAGGAAGCTGCGGACGTAGACCTGGTAGATCACCGCATCGCGCCACCAGGCGGGGGCGGTGGCGGTGCGGGAGGGCTGGCCGAGGGCGGCCGGAAGAGCTGTGAGCATCTCGCGTTGACCTGTTCCTGCTGGATGCGAGAGCGCCCCAGAGCGGGTGCGCTGTTATGCATGCATGTTAAGTAGCGGTGACGGGAAGGTGTCAACGATGCGGTGAAAATCTGCCCGATATACCCGAGAATTTGGGGGTATGCAAAGGCCGGTCAGTACTTAACATGTAAGTAGTGACCGGTGTGGAGGAGTGCGCAGATTCAGCCCTTGCGGGAGATCGATCCCAGCTCGCGGGACAGCCGGGCCACGGCCTGCTGCGGCGTCTGCCGCAGCGCCATGACGTCCTGTACGACGGCCTGCACGGCGAGACTCACCTGGTCGTACCGGGGGCTCTTGGGGCGCGGCTCGGCCGCCAGCACGCTCTGCCGAAGCGTCGGCAGATACGGGTAGGCCCGGATCAGAGCCGGGTCCTCGTACAACGAGGCGCGCACCGGCGGCAGCGAGCCCTTGGTGAGCACCTGTCGCTGGACGCGCTCGCTGGTGAGATAGGCGATCAGATCGGCGGCCGACTCCGGATGCCGGGAGTGGCTGCTGACCGCGAGATTGGAGCCGCCCAGCACGCTGGTGCCCGGCCCGGACGGTCCCGGCAGCGGCACGGCGCCGAATTTGCCGGCCACCTTCGACCCCTTGGCGTTGGCCATCGCATACACATAGGGCCAGTTCCGCAGGAAGAGCAGCCGGCCGTCCTGGAACGCCTGCCGGGACTCCTCCTCCTTGTACCCGCGGGCCTTGGGGGAGATCCAGCCCTCCCGCACTCCGCCCGCCAGGAAGTCGAGTCCGGCACGGGCCGCGGCCGAGTCCACCGTCACCAGCGCGCCGTCGTCCCGCAGGATCGAGCCGCCCGCCGAGTGCACGGCTTCGGTGGCGTTGACCGTCAGTCCTTCGTACGGCAGGAACTGACCGGCGTAGCCGTCCATGCCGTACTTGGGAGCGATCGTCCGGGCAAGCCGGGCCAGCTCCGCCCAGGTGCGCGGCGGCCGTTCGCCTGCCCGCTCCAGGATGTCCTTGCGGTAGTACAGCAAGCCGGCGTTGGTGACATACGGAACCGCATACAGGCGGCCGTCGAAGGTTGCGGTGTCCACCACGGGCGCCAGAAAGGTGTTCAGCGGGAACCGGCCCGGCCGCAGCGGCGAGATCATGCCGGCCGCCGCGAACTCGGAGGTCCAGGCCACATCGATGTTCAGTACATCGAACCGGTCGCTGCCGGACCGCAGTTCGCTGATCATCTGGGCCCGGGTCTCGTCCGCGGAGTCGGGCAGCTCGACGAGCGTGACTTTCTCCTTAGGACGGCCGCGATTCCAGTCGTCCAGCAGCGGACCGAGATAGTCGGTGAGATCGCCCGCGGTCACCAGCGTCATGGGGCCGCGGCCCTTGGGATCGCCGGCACCGGGCTGGGTGGCGAAGCCCGCGTAACCCGCGAGCAGCACCACGACAACCAGAAGCCCCCTACCCGCGGCGTGCATCCACCGCATAGGTTCCTCCCAGTGCACCGATCCGGCTGCGCCGCCGTCCCATGTGGCCTATGTATACCCGTTAGGCATGGGCGATACTAGATGCCCAGGCGGAGAAGGCGGGTGGCGCGAACCACAGCCCGTATCCGAGCCAACAAGAAACTACGGAGCGGGAGGGAGGGGAGCGCGTGCGGCTGCCGCTCCTGGCACTCCTCTCCCGTGGCCCGGCGCACGGTTACGAGCTCAAGCAGGACCTTGAGAAGCTCCTGGGCGCCGCGTACCCTCAGCCGAACGTCGGCCAGATCTACGTCACCCTCGGGCGGCTGGAAAAGGTCGGTCTGATCGCCGGCGAGGACGTCGAGCAGTCGGGCAGGCCCAACAAGCGTACGTACCGGCTCACCGATGCCGGGCGTGAGGCCGTGCTCGCCTGGTTCGACGAGACCACGGACGAGCCGCGGGTGAGGGACGAGTTCTTCATGAAGATCGCCCTCGCCCCGGAGTCCGGGCTGGCCGACCCGGTCACCCTGATCAACAAACAGCGGCGGCAGTATCTGAACACCATGCGTGATCTGTCGAAGCTGGCCGCATCCGAGGACCGGAACAACAGGGTCTCCCAGCTACTGATCGAGGGCGCGATGCTGCATCTGCAGGCCGACCTCGACTGGCTGGAACGCTGTCAGGAGGAGCTGGAATGAGCGACGACGCCGCTCCTGCCGTGCTGGGCGAGTCCGGACCCGTAAGCGGTCGGGGAGACACGGTGCCGATCGTGCGCGCCGAGGGCCTGACCAAGACCCATCGCGGCGAAGGCTCACCCGTGGAAGCCGTACGCGGAGTGGATCTCACCGTCCAGCCCGGGGAATTCGTCGCCGTCACCGGGCCCTCCGGCGCCGGCAAGTCCACACTGCTGCATCTGATCGGCGGACTCCAGCGGCCCGACAGCGGCCGTCTCTGGCTCGACGGCCGCCGGGTGGACGAGTATCGCGAGGCCCGCTGGGCGGTGCTGCGCCGCCGGAGCATCGGCATCGTGTTCCAGTTCTTCAACCTGGTCTCCGATCTCACCGTCGCCGACAACGTCGAACTGCCCGCGCTGCTCGCCGGCGCCTCACCCAGGGCAGCCCGGGACAGCCGTGCCGAACTGCTCGCCGAACTCGGCCTCGAAGGCAGGGAGCGGTCCATGCCGGGCGAGCTCTCCGGCGGCGAGCAGCAGCGCGTTGCCCTGGCCAGGGCGCTGGTGAACCATCCCGCGCTGCTGCTCGCCGACGAACCGGCCGGCAGTCTGGACAGCAAGGGCACCCGGGAAGTGCTCCGGCTGCTCTCCCGGTTCCACCAGCGCGGGCAGACCATCCTGCTGGTCACCCATGACGCCCGGATGGCAAGCGCTGCCGACCGGGTCATCAGCTTCTTCGACGGACGCATAGCCGACGATGCCGCGCTCGGGGCGGGGAGCCGCGGCCCGGGCGGCGGCGTCTCCGGCGTACTCGAACTGAAGGAGTGACCGTGCGGGCCACTCTGCGCTGGGCGCACGCCGATCTGAGGGCACACCGCGGACAGTCGCTCTTCGTCGTCCTGGCCAGCGCCGGGATCATCGCCTCCCTGCTGCTCGCCGTGGCCCTGTTCAGCTACGCCGCCAACCCCTGGCAGCGGATCTTCACCCAGTCCAAGGGCGCCCACGTCTGGCTGCACACCCGCGTCGCCGCGGACACGGACGCGCTGTCCGGGCTGGACGGTGTCGCCGGTGTCTCGGGGCCGTACCGCACCGGTCGGGCGACCCTGGAGTCCCGTGGCGCCAGGGCGAGCGTGTCCTTGCGCGCGGCCGGCACCGAGCCGCCGCAGATCGCCAGGCCGCTCGTCACCGCGGGCCACTGGCTCGATACACAGACAGCGGGCGTCGTGCTGGAGAGCTCGGTCGCGCGTGTGCTGTGGGCGGAGCCGGGCGACACCCTCACCGTCGCGGGATCGGACGGCACGGCCCGCACCCTCCGGGTGGCCGGTGTCGCCGAGGCCGCGGAACCCCGCTACCGGCCGGGCGGCGAGCCCGGCATCGGCTGGGTGCTGCCGGGCACGCTCGACGCCGTGGCGCCACACAGCACCGGGCAGAGCGTCGGGCTGCGGCTGGACGATCCGGCCGACATCGACTTCACCGTCCAGCAGGCCGTCACCCTGCTCGGCGCCGACCGGGTCGCCCAGGTGACCAAGTGGCAGCAGGCGCGCGCCGAGGCCGGGAGCGACGACCGGCTCCTCGGGCAGCTGTTCGCCGTGTTCGGGCTGGGCGCGCTGCTGGCCGCCGCGCTCGCCGCATCCGGGGCGATCAGCGCCCGTATCCGCGGACAGCTGAGGGATATCTCGATCCTCAAAGCGATCGGGTTCACCCCGGGCCAGGTGGTACGCGGCTTCCTCGTCCAGCACCTCGCCTTCGCGCTGCTCGGCGTCACGCTGGGCACGGCGGCGCTCGCCCTTCTGGGTGCCCGGATACCCGGCCGGATCGGGGACGCGGCCGGGGTGTGGCAGGACCTGCCCGGGCACACCGCCGTGATGCTCGGCGTCCCGAGCGGCGCGGTGCTGCTGATCGCGACCGCCACAGGACTGGCCGCCTGGCGGGCCGGACGAGTACCCCCGGTACCCGTCGCCCGGGCGGCCCTGCCCTCGGCCGCACCGATGACCGGGCTGGGGCGCCGGGCACTCGGAATGCGGGTGCCGCCGGCGCTGGTGCTCGGCTGGCGGGCGGCCTTCCCCCGGCGGACTCGCACCCTGATCACCGTGGCCCGCCTTGCGCTGCCGCTGCTCATGATCACGGTTGCGCTGGTCGCCTGGTCCACTCTGGACATGTTCCGCGGCCGCCCCGCGGAGATGGGCGTGCCCGCGGCGCTGACCGTACGGGCCGAGCAGCCCGGCAGTCTGACCGGTCAGGAGCTGGACCGCGCGCTGACCGCGCCGCCGGACGTCGCCGCGGTCCACCCCGGCGTGGAGGTCGCTGCCCTGGTACCCGGCCAGACCGGCACCATCACCCTGCGCGGGCTCGGCACCGCCCGCGCCCCCTATCCGTTCACCGTCGTCGAGGGGCGCACTGCCGATGGCCTCGACGAGGCGGTCGCCGGTCAAGGGCTGCTCGATCTGCTGGATGTACGGGTCGGCGACTGGGTGCGGATGACGGTGGAAGGACGGCCGCAGATTCTGCACATCGTCGGCCGCAGCATCGAACCGGAAGCCGGCGGCCGGGTGATCTCCACGACGGTCGACACGCTCCAGGAACGCGATCCCGCACTGCGACCGGACTTCCACCTGCTCGTCCTGCGGCCCGGCGCGGATCCCCGGGCGGTGAGCAGCGCTCTCGCCGAGAGGGCCGGAGGCGCGCTGGAGATCCGCGAGACGGCCAATCCGGCGGACCGGCTGGAACCGGCGCGGGGCGTGATCGCGGCGCTGGTCGGGGTGCTGGCCCTGATCGGGTTCCTCGAGCTGCTGACACTGATCAGTACCGGGGTCCGTGACCGCGGCCGCGATCTGCTCGCGCTCAAGGCGATCGGTCTGACACCGCGGCAGATCAGCTCGGCGATCGTGGCGGCCGCCGGCTTCACGGCACTGGTGGCCGCCGCGCTGGGCACCGGGCTGGGGGTGCTGTCCGGCAGCTGGCTGGTGGACACCCAGGGTCGTTCCAGCGGTATGGGAGCCGGGATCGCCCATGTCCCGCCTGCCGTCCTGCTGGTGTCGGTGGTGGCCGGAGCAGTTCTGGGCGCGGTCGCGGCCGCGGCGGTACCGGCCGCCCGGACCGCGCGTCGGCGGCTGGCGGATTCGCTGTCCGAGACGCTCTAGGCCGAGACGCTCTCAGGCCGAGACGCTCTCAGGCCGAGACGTTCTGAGTCCGAGAGGCTCTGACCATCCGAAGGCGGAGGTCGCCGGAGCTGCCTCTTCGAGGCTTCACCTTCTTCGGTGCTACGCCCCGGGTGTGCACAGCACGGAAATCCGCTGGACGAGGTTGTTGGCGAACCCGCCGCGGTTCCACGGCTGGCTGAGCGGCTGGCTGTGGCCCTCGTCGTCAGTGGCCCGCACACTGAGCACATGGCTGCCCGGCGTGGCGGTCCAGGACGCCTGCCAGTGGCGCCAGGCCCAGCCATGTCCGTCCGGCGGGGCGAGCTCGGCATTGCTCCAGGAGCGCCCGTCGTCGGTACTCACCTCGACCGTTGTCACCGGGGCACGGCCGGACCACGCGCGGCCCTCCAGTCGCACCCGGCCGGGACGTACGACACGGGTGCGGGACATGAAGTCCGGGAACCCGGGCGGGATCATGAGGGCACGCGGAGCAATCCGCGTGACCGGCTCGCCGGGATCTTCGGGCGACTGACAGTAGCGGTAGGCCACCGCCTGCTGGAATCCGGTGAACGGGACGTCGGTGAGGGCGATGTCGCGCAGCCACTTCACGTGCGCCATGCCGTACCACCCGGGGACGATCAGCCGCAGTGGATGGCCGTGTTGCGGAGGCAAGGGCCGGCCGTTCATCTCGTACGCCACCAGCACCTCGGGATCGCGGCCCATGGCCAAGGACAACGGGAGACTGCGCTGATAGTCCTGCTCGATGCCGCGCTCCACGCCATGATCGGCTCCGGTGAACACGGCCTCGACGGCATCCGCCGCCACCCCCGCCTCGGCGAGCAGCGTGCGCAGCGGCACCCCGGTCCACTCGGCTGTTCCCACGGCCTCGACCAGCCATGGCTGGCTCACCGGCCGTGGTGAGAGCCGGGCCCGGCCGTTGCCCGCGCACTCCATCGTCACGCGCTGAGTGACGGCCGGAAAGGACAGCAGTGTGCGCATGTCCAGGGTCAGCGGGGTGCGCACCCGGCCGCCGACGGTGATCTTCCACGCGTCGGCATCGGCGGCGGGGATGTCGTAGTGGACCAGTACGTAGTGCAGTCCGGCCGGGGTGAGGTCGTAGCGCAAAGCCTCCAGCGGCAGCCCGTGGTTGCGGGCCGCGAGCGCCAGTTCCTCGATGCTGATGCCTTCGTCGGGTTCGGCGATGCGCCCTGGTGCGCTGATGTCACCGATGCTTCCGTCCATGGCCCCATGGTGCTCTCCGAGCCGGGCCCGGGCACCTGGCGGTGCCGCGGGATTGCGCCGCTCGCCCACCGGCGGGACGCTGGTCATGTCAGCTCTGCGGCGTCCGGGTGCGCTTGCGGCCCATGACGGTGCCGGAGCGCTGGCACGCACTGTTGCTCAGCAACAGCCCAGCAGGAGAGGCGACATCCGTCCCTGCCCCTGTTCCGCTCAGCCGCTGTTCCGCTCAGCCGCCGAGCGAGTTGGCCGGCTGTCTGAGAGAGCCCGGGCTTCCAGACGCCCCGGGCCGGGGCCCGCCGCCGGCGACTACCACGGCGGCGGCGAGGCCAGGATGCTGCGGCCGGAATGGCCGAAAGGCCTGGCGGGTTGCGGTCTGCACCTCGTCGAGGAGATCACGATGGACGGCACCACTCTGGAAGGAATGCGGACTGCCCTGCGCGGTCCGGTCATCGGCCCCAAGGACCCGGAGTACCACCAGGCCCGCAAGATCTACAACGCAATGATCGACCGTGAGCCGGCTGCCATGGTGCGGTGCACGGACGTGGGGGATGTGATGGATGCGGTCGATTTCATCCGCGACCACGGTCTCGAACTCGCCGTACGGGGCGGCGGACACAGCGGCCCGGGCCTGTGTCTGGTGGACGACGGCGTCACCATCGACCTGTCGCCGATGCGCTGGGTGCGCGTCGATGCCGCCGCGAAGACCGCCAGGGTGGGAGGCGGCAGTGTTCTCGGCGATCTCGACCACGCCACACACGCCTTCGGTCTCGCGACCCCCGCCGGCATCATGTCGACAACGGGCGTCGGAGGCCTCACCCTCGGCGGCGGTCACGGCTACCTGACCCGCAAGTACGGTCTGACGGTGGACAATCTGCTGTCCGCGGACGTCGTGCTCGCCGACGGCAGCTTCGTCACCGCGAGCGAGACCGAGAACCCGGACCTGTTCTGGGCGCTGCGCGGCGGTGGCGGGAACTTCGGCATCGTCACCTCGTTCGACTTTCGGCTGAACCCGGTGCACACCGTGGGTGTCGCCATCACCGTCTGGCCGGTCGACAGCACCCGCGAGGTGCTGCGGTGGTACCGCGACTTCCTGCCGCAGGCACCCGAGGACCTCTACGGCTTCTTCGCGCTGCTCACAGTTCCGCCGGGTCCGCCGTTCCCGGAAGAGATCCAGGGGCACAAGATGTGCGGCGTTGTGTGGTGCTGGACAGGAGACCCGGCCCGCCTCGAGGAGACTCTCGCGCCCGTGACCGAGCCCGGCCGGCCGGCCTTCCACTTCACGGCACCGATGCCGTACCCCGTGCTGCAGACCATGTTCGACGAACTGATCCCCGCCGACCTGCAGTGGTACTGGCGGGGGTCCTTCTTCGACCGGATCACGGACGAAGCCATCGATGTACACCTCAAGTACGGCGAGAACCTCCCCACCGACCTGTCGACCATGCATCTCTACCCGGTCGACGGGGCGGCCCACAAGGTCGGCGCGGACGACACCGCGTGGGCCTACCGGGACGCCGTCTGGTCCGGTGTCATCGCCGGTATCGACCCCGACCCGGCCAACGCGCAGACGATCAAGCAGTGGGCCGTCGACTACTGGGAAGAGCTGCAGCCGTATTCCATGGGCGGCTCGTACGTGAACTTCCTCGGCGCGGGCGAGGGCCAGGACCGGGTCAAGGCCACCTACCGCGGCCATTACGACCGGCTCGCGGAGATCAAACGGATCTACGATCCGCACAATCTGTTCCACGCCAACCAGAACATCGAGCCCGCCAAGTAGCGCTGAACCCGCAGGCAGAGCATTGGCCAAAGGTGCTTCTGTGTCGCCTGTTGACCGGCATGCCAGGTAAGCGTTTCATGGAGTTAAAGGGCAGATAAAGGCTTCTATAGGAGGCGGCCCGCATGACCACCCATCCGAGCATTGAGCAACACCCCGACCTGGCCGAGATGCGATCTCGGTTCGAACGGGCGACCACCACTCCCCGTGCCCAGGCGATCGAGACCCTCGCCCTGCTCACGGGCCTGTACCTGGCCGCCTCGCCGTGGATAGTCGGGTTCAACGGCCTCACCACACTGGCCGTCTGCAATCTGATCACCGGCGTTGCCTACGCCGTATGCATGGGCGGGTTCGGCTCGGCATACGAGCGGACCCACGCCATGGCCTGGTGCGCCATAGCCATCGGAGCATGGACGATCATTTCTCCGTGGGTCGTTTCCGGCAACGTCGATACGGTGCGCAGCGTGGTCAACAACATCATCGTCGGCCTCGTGGCCCTGCTGCTCGGCCTGGCCATGGCTGCCATGGACGACCGTCGAACCGGTCTCGCTCCCAGTCGCCTGCGCACTCGCGCCCGTTCCGCCCCCGGCACCGGTGGCCCGAACATCGACCCGATGCGCTGACGGCCCTCAGCGCCCGAACGGGCCCCGCCGCCCCGGCGGCGGGGCCTCGCTGTGGTCAGGCAGATCAGGTGCACTGAGATGCGCGGCACGGCTGCCGGGGAGCATGCTGGCTGTGTGACCTGGTACGGCGCGGCCGGGTACACCCCGCAGAGCCAGAGCGGGGCAATGCCCGGGCGACTGAACGGCAGCGGCCGAGTTCCGGACGAGCTGTCCCTGGTGCTCGCACAAGCCGCGGTGGGCGCGACCGAAGCTGTCGGCGGGTACGCCGGCGGCGTCTATTTGCGCTCCCGCACGCAGGGGCTGCTGCGGTTGGCCGTGCTCGCCGGGCTGCCCGGCCGGCTGTTCCGCCCCTGGTGGCGCATGCACGTGAACCGCCCGTTCCCGGTGGCCGAGGCGTACCGCTCCGGTCAGGCTGTCCTCCTCGGCGACGCCGAGGAGGCCATGCGCCGGTTCCCGCAGCTCATGGCGGGCCTGCCGTACCCTTTCGGCTCGCTGTACGCGCCTGTCGTCGGCGGCGACGAGAAGTTCGGCGTGCTGGTGGTGCTGCGGCCCGCCACGCCCGGACACCCGGTCGACCACTCCGACCGCCGCCGGATGCAAACTGCCGCAAGGCGCCTCGGAACCGCTCTGGCGGAGCTGGGCGCGGACGGAGGGCTCGTCGAGTGGGACGGTGAACCGACGCCCGTCCAGTTGCCCACCGCCTCCGCCCCACCGGTGCGGATCTGTTACTTCGACTGGGACCTCGACAGCGGCGCCGTAACCGCCGACGACGAGCTGTGCGCGATCCTCGGCACCGACCCGGCGGGCTTCGCCGGCACCATCGACTCTCTGGCGGAGCATCTGGCGCCGGAGGACGCGTACGGACTGTGGGCTGTCGCCGCCCAGGCGGCCAGGTCGGGCGGGCCGGTGTCGCGCAGGATGTGGCTACGGGGACCGGACGGACGGTTGCATCTGCTCGAACTCTCGGGCCGCCGCACACAGCCGCCCGGCGACGGTCCGGGCAGCCGCCTGACCGGTTACCTGGTCGACCTCGGCACCGGGCCGGCCGTCGCCGAGGCGACCGACCGGCTCCCGCGCGGCATCCTCTCGCTCGACCGGCTCGGGCGGATCACCCACATCAACCGCAATGCGGAGACTCTGCTCGGTCACGCACGGTCCGAGCTGGCCGGACGCGTCCTGTGGGAGGTCCTGCCGTGGTTCGGGCACCCCGCCTACGAGGACCACTACCGGGCGGCCCTGTTCGGGTACGACCCCGTCCACTTCATGGCCCGCCGCGGGCCCAAGGAATGGCTGACGGTCTCCCTCTACCCCGGCCACGACGGCCTGACCGCCACACTGACCCCGGCAGAAGAACCGGCCTACGCGTCAGGGTCCATCGTCAGGCCGGGCCCCGGGTTCGGCTCCCCGACCGACCGCGCGTCGTCGCTGTACCGCCCGGTCGCCCTTGCCATCGCGCTGACGGAGGCCGTTACGGCCCGCCAGGTGTCCGCCGTGGTCACGGAGGAACTGCTGCCCGCCTTCGGCGGTCGTCAACTGGCGATCTACCTGCTGAACGAAAGACATCTCTATCTGGCCTGGGAGACCGGTTTCCCGAAGGGTTTCCTCGACCGCTTCGACGGCGTCGCGCTCGACGCCCGGCTGCCCGGCGTCGAGACGCTCACCTCCGGCCGCCCCATCTTCTTCGAGTCCATGGAGCGCCTGGCCGCCGCATACCCCGGCATCCCCATCGACGCGGACGTCGGCGCCCGGGCCTTCCTGCCACTGATCGCCTCCGGACGCCCCGTCGGCTCCTGCATCCTCGGCTTCGACCATCCGCGAGGCTTCAGCCCGGAAGAGCGCACGGTCCTCACCGCACTCGCCGGACTCATCGCGCAGGCCCTCCAACGAGCCCAGCGTTACGACTCCGAAGCCGCACTCGCCCGTGGTCTGCAGGATGCCCTGCTGCCGCACCGGCTGCCCGTACTCCAGTTTGTCGACACTGTCGGGCGGTACCTCCCCGGCACCCAGGGCATGGAAGTCGGGGGCGACTGGTACGACGTCGTAGAGACCGGCTGCGGGGAGCTGGCCCTGGTCATCGGCGATGTGCAGGGACACGGTGTCTCCGCCGCCGCCACCATGGGTCAACTGCGCAGCGCCGTACGTGCCTTCGCACTCAGCGGGCATGACCCGCAGGAGGTGATGAGTGGCACCAACCGGCTGCTCATCGACCTCGATCCGGGCCAGTTCGCCAGCTGCTGCTATATCGTCCTCGACCGGGAATCCGGCTCCACGCAGGCCGTACGGGCCGGGCACCCCCAGCCTCTGCTGCGCCATCCCGACGGCAGGACCGAGGTCCTGGACATCCCCGGTGGCGTCGTGCTCGGCGTCGACGTGGAGGCGTCGTACCCCGTCACCGAAATGTGGCTCGAGCCGGGCGCCGTCCTGGCTCTCTACACCGACGGACTGGTGGAGCAGCCGGGAATCGACATCGACCTCGGCATCGAGCGGCTGCGCAGCGCACTCGCCGAAGTCGGCTCGGACCCTCTCGCCGACGCGGCGGACCGACTGATCCTCGAGGCCAGACAGGCCACTGACAGGCCCGACGACATCGCGCTGCTGCTCGCCGCCCGCTGGGCCGACGTCCCACGGCAGGCGCCATGAGCGTAGTGAACGCAGCCGAGGATGCCGGCTTCCGTGGCCCCCTGGATGTCACCAGGGCAGCCACCGCTGTGCTGGAGGCCGAGGGCAGGGTCGTCGGATGGAGTCCGAAGGCGCAGGGGCTGCTGGGATACCCGCCCCAGGAGGTGCTTCAGCGCCCGATCGGTGCTCTGGTGGTGGAGCCCGTCGACGACATCCACCCGGCGGCAGACCTGGCGGGCGCGGCACATGGCGGCCGTCAGGTGCTCCATATGCGTCACCGGGACGGCCATATCGTCCGCGTTGTGACGGCAACGCATGCGCTGACCCACGAGGGCGCCGGGCCCGCCTGGCTCCTGGCGGTGGCCGATGCGGAGGAAACGGAGGAGTGGGAGTCCCTGCAGTCGATGCTCCGGGGACTGGCCACCGAGTCACCCGTCGGTCTGGCCGTCTACGACACGGATCTGCGGGTGGTGTGGACAAACTCCGCCCTGCGTCAGGAGATGGGTACTTCGCAGTACGTCGGCGTGGGCCCGGACGAGATGGTGACCCATGGCAAGGTCCTGTCCCCGGGGTATCCGCCGACTCTGGAGGAGATGATGCGGCAGGTCCTCGCCATCGGAGAGCCTGTCATCGGGCTGCACTACAGCGGCCACCCGCCCGTGGACCCGGAGCACGACCACGTCTGGTCCTGTTCGTACTACCGGCTGCAGGACGCCGGGGGTGTCTCGCTGGGCGTGTGCGAGGAGACCGTGGACATCACCGACGCCCACCTCGCACAGCAGCGGCTGGATCTCCTGGTGCGGGCCGGCGGACAGGTGGGTACGACCCTGGACATGGTCCGTACGGCGCAGGAACTCTGCGTGGTCACCGTCCCGCAGTTCGCCGACGCGGTCACGGTCGACCTCCTGGAGGTCGTGCTGGCAGGTGATCAGCCCACGCAGGGATCCGCGCACGCGCGGGACATGGTCCGAGTGTGGGAGGAGCCGGAATCCAAGCGGGCGGGCCCGGGAGGGGCGCGGCCGGCGGGACGGGAGCGAGTCGACTACCCGCCGGATTCGCCCCAGGTACGCAGCCTGTCCTCCGGCCGTCCGGTGCTGGATGGCCCGGCGGATACGGAGCGCGGTAATGGGCAACTGCCGCCGCGCTCGCGGCTGGTCGTTCCGCTGCGTGCCGAAGGAGCCACCTTGGGGCTGGTCACCTTCTCGCGGAACCGCCACCCCGCCCCGTTCGACGACGGAGAGCGGGCCGTGGCCGACGAGCTTGTCTCGCGGACCGCCGTATGCATCGACAACGCCCGCCGTTTCACCCGTGAGCACACCGCGTCCCTCATGCTCCAGCGCAGTCTGCTGCCGCAGAATCTGGCGCAGCTGACGGCAGTTGAGCTGGCGTACCGCTATCTGCCGGCGGACAGCAGGGCCGGGGTGGGCGGCGACTGGTTCGACGTCATCGCTCTGTCGGGCGCGCGGGTGGGCCTGGTCGTGGGAGACGTGGTCGGTCACGGGCTGCGCGCTGCGGCCACCATGGGCCGTCTGCGTACGAGCGTACGGGTGCTGGCCCGGCTGGACCTCGCGCCGGAGGAGCTTCTCGCGCGCCTCGACGACCTCGTCGGGGAGGGCGCCAACGAGCAGGCGGCCGTCCTTGACGAGGGCGAGCAGGTGCCCCACGACGAAGCGCTCGGGGTGACGTGCCTGTACGCCGTGTACGACCCGGTGTCCGGAGTGTGCCGCATGGCGCGGGCCGGGCATCCGCCTCCCGCGGTCGTCGACTCCGGTTCCGGCACCGTCACCTTCCCCGACCTTCCCGCGGGGCCGCCCCTCGGCCTGGGCGCCCTGCCCTTCGAGAGCGTGGAGATGAAACTGCCGGAAGGAAGCCTCATCGCCCTGTTCACCGATGGCCTCGTCCGGGGCCGCGAGCTGGACGTCGACGTCCAGCTCGAAACGCTCGGCGCAGTCCTCACCGAGCATCGACGCCCGCTGGACGAGCTGTGCGACCAGGCAGTCGCGGCGCTGCTGCGGGGCCCCGTGGACGACGACGCCGCGCTGCTGCTCGTCCGTACACAGAAGCTGGACCGCCACCAGGTGGCCGAGTGGGAACTGGCCGCCGATCCGGAGGAGGTCGGCCGCGCCCGGGCCGTGGCCACCGAGCAGGTCGGCGCCTGGGGCCTGGACGATCTCGTCTTCACCACCGAACTGGTGGTGAGCGAGCTCGTCACCAACGCCATCCGGTATGCCGCCGGTCCGCTCCAACTGCGGCTCATCCGCGACCAGACCCTCATCTGCGAGGTCTCCGACACCGGACACACCTCACCCAATCTGCGTCATGCCGGCAGTGAGGACGAAGGCGGCCGAGGTCTCTTCCTCGTCGCACGGATGACCCAGCATTGGGGAACGCGCTACACATCGACCGGCAAGACGATCTGGGCCGAGCAGACTGCCCTCCGTGCAAACCCCGACCACTCCGGTGACACTCCGCGCCAGGTCTAAGAGACGCCCGTGGCCAGGTCGTCTCCGGTGGGCGCCGTACTCTCCCGCTCGATCAGCCGGGGGAGCGGCACTGGTACCGACCGGGCCGCGCCGCCGTCGAGCAGAGCGGTCAGTTCCTGTGCCGCGATCCGCCCGAAGGCGACCGTGTCCCGGGAGAGTGCCGTCAGCCAGGGATGGACCATGCGGCACAGCACGGAGTCCTCCCACGAGACGATCGACACGTCGCCGGGAACGGAGAGGCCAAGGCCCGCCGTGACGGCCGCTCCGGCCGCTGCCATCACGTCGTTGTCGTAGATGAGTGCGGTGGGCGGTGTGCTCCCTTCCAGCACCCGGCGGGTCACCGCAGCGCCCTCGGCGTCGGAGTAGTCCGTGGCCAGTGACCGGACCTCGGTCAGCCCGCGTCGGCCGGCCTCGGCGCGCAGCGAGCGGATGCGACGGTCGGTGTGGGCGAGTGACGGCAGGCCCGCGATATGCACGATCCGCCGGTGCCCCAGCTCGTACAGCCGGCCCACGACGGAAGCCATCGCCCCGGTGTCGTCGGCGCGTACCTGCGACAGATTGGGATGCTGGTCCGGCAGTCCGCCGATGACGACACCGGGCAGGCCCAGCTCGTCGAGGAGCTCCGGACGCGGGTCGTCGGTCCGCGGGTCGACCACCAGGACACCGTCGACCCGGTGCTCGGCCCACCAGCGGCGGTAGACCGCGCACTCGGTCGGTACATCCTCCACCACCTGGAAGAGCAGACCGAGTTGACGCTCCGCCAGGATTTCCTGGATACCCGAGATCAGCTGCAGGAAGAAGGAGTCCACGCCCAGCGTCGCGGCCGGCCGTGCCAGCACGAGGCCGACCGTCGCCGAGCCCTCGCCGGACAGTGCGCGGGCCGCCGTGCTCGGCCGCCAGCCCAGCTGTTCGGCGACGCGCCGGATCCGGTCACGGGTGATCTCCGAGACGCCGGGCCGGTCGTTGAGCGCGAAGGACACGGCGCTCTCCGAGACCCCGGCACGCTGAGCGATGTCCTTCATCGTCGGACGCCGCGCGGGAGCGCGCCTGGCCGGCGAGGTGTCCTTGTCGGACGGGGTATTCGCTGCCATCCGTGCCTCTTTCCCCCGGTGTACTAATGCGCTTGAGCACATGCACTCTAAAGCGCATTAGTCGATCACTGCAAGTCGTTCATTCTACGCGTCTGACCTGGACTAATGTTCGTCAGTATGCATTAGTTCCAGCGAATGTATTGACTTCGTCGACGGTTCACTTGCAAGGTCTGCACGTCTGGTCCGAGCAAAGGAGCCGTTCACCGTGCGCATTCCCCGCAGGGCACTCGCTGCTGCCGCCGTCCTCGCCACCGTTCTGCCGCTCAGTGCCTGCGGCGGCGGATCCGGCGCCGGCTCGTCCGACGCCTCCGGCAAGGTCGAAGGCAAGATCACCTTCCAGACCTGGAACCTGCAGGCCAACTTCAAGGACTACTTCAACGGAGTCATCGCGGCCTTCGAGAAGAAGTACCCGGGCACCGAGGTGAAGTGGGTCGACCGGCCCGCGGAGGGCTACGCCGACAAGATCAGCGCTGATGCCGCAGGCAACACGCTGCCCGACGTCGTCAATGTCTCCCCGGACCTGGTGGCGCCGCTGGCCAAGGCCGGGCTCGCGCTCGACCTCGACAAGGCGGCCTCGAAGTACCGCAAGGAGTATCTGCAGGGCGCCTGGCAGAGCCACCGGATACCGGGCCTGGACGGCACGTACGCCTTTCCCTGGTACCTCAACACCGGCCCGCTCTTCTACAACAAGCGTCTCTTCAAGGATGCCGGACTCGATGCCGAGAAGCCCCCGAAGACCTATGGCGAGGTCTTTGATGCCGGGCTGAGGATGGCCGGGAAGAGCAAGGGGAAGATCGCGACCCTCGCGAACGTGCCCACCATCGAGGACTTCGGCCGCTACGACGTCCCGCTGATGAACAAGGAAGGCACCGGCTTCGCCTTCAACGACGCCAAGGGCGTCGAACTCCTCACCCGCTACAAGGAGTTGTACGACGCCAAGGCGCTCGACCCGCAGGCGTTGACGGCGACCCCCGAGTCGTCGGGCCACAAGTTCCTGACCGAGTCCGTCGCCATGAACCCCGGCAGCGCGCTGGACCTGGAGAACTTCAAGAAGCAGGCCCCGAGCCTCTACAGGAACATCGGGATCACCGACCAGGTCAGCAGCACGGGCAAGGCCAATATGTATGTCATGGGCGTCATGGTGAACTCCCGGGCCAAGCAGAAGCCCGCCGCCGTCGCCTTTGCCCACTTCGTGACCGACGCGACCCGTCAGATGGAGTTCGCCAAGAAGGTCGCCATCTTCCCGAGCACCGCAGGATCGCTCGACGACCCGTACTTCACCAAGGAGGACGGCACCGATGTGACCCGGGTGCGCATCGCGGCCGCCAAGTCCCTGAGGACCGCGGTCAATTACACACCGGTGCTGTTCAGTGAGCAGATGAAGACGGAGCTGCGCAACGCGGTGGCCCGGGCGCTGCAGGGCAAGGAGAGCCCCAAGGAAGCGCTTGACAACGCTGTCAAGGTCTGTGACCGGCTGCTGCGGCAGAGCTGAGCCGAGTCCGCGATGAAGACCCCCACCGCCTCCGAGGCGATCTCGCCGGATCTCACCACGGCGGGCCCGGCCGTCCGGAGCCCCGGCTCCGACGGCCGCCGGCCCGCCCACGGGATCAGGCGCCAACTACCGTCCAGCCCCTGGCTGTTCGCGGCGCCAGGTCTCCTGGTCGTCGGTACCTTCAGCCTGTATCCGTTCCTCAGCACACTGGTCAACGCTTTCACCGACCGCCGCACCCTGGTCCCCGGTCAGTACGTGGGCCTCGCCAACTTCCGGGAACTGCTCGACGACGAGATGTTCTGGATCGGGCTGCGCAACAGCGCCCTGTACGTCCTCGGTGTCGTCCCCGCCCTGGTGATCCTGCCGCTGCTGCTGGCGATGCTCGTACAGCGGCACATCCCCGGCATCACCTTCTTCCGCTCGGCCTTCTACACCCCGGTCGTCGCCTCCATCGTCGTGGTCGGCCTGATCTGGGTGTGGATGCTCGACGACCGAGGGCTGATCAACTCGGTGCTCGAGGCGGTCGGCGTCGGCAAGGTCGGCTTCCTCAGCGACCAGTGGCTGCTGCTCGGCAGCGCGATGGCGGTCACGGTCTGGAAGGGCCTCGGCTACTACATGATCATTTATCTGGCGGCGCTGGCCAATGTCCCGCGCGAGCTGCACGAGGCCGCCGCCGTCGACGGAGCGGGGGCCGTACGCCGCTTCTGCACCGTCACCGTCCCCGCGGTCCGCTCCACCATGGTCCTCGTCGGCGCGCTCTCCTCCGTCGCCTCCTTCAAGGTCTTCTCCGAGGTCTATCTGATGGCAGGTCCCAGCGGCGGCCCGGCAGGCGAGGACACCACGCTCGTGATGCTCGTCCAGCGCGTCGGCACCGGACTGACCGGCCGCGTCGGCTACGCCTCGGCCATCTCGGTGGTCGTCTTCGTCGTCACCGTCGCCCTGATGCTGCTGGTGCTCCGCGCCGACCGCAAGGAGGACGCATGAGCCTCATAAAGATCACGGACACCGACGGCAGGCGCATCCCCGGCCGGCAGCTCGTACTCCGCTACGGCCTGCTGATCGCCGTACTGGCGCTGACCGTCGGGCCCTTCCTGTGGCAGCTGTCCACCTCGCTCAAGGGCCCGCACGAGGACATCTTCAGCTCACCGCCCACATTCCTGCCGGGCGAGCCGACGCTCGACAACTACTCGCGCGTCTCCCAGACCATCCCGGTCTGGGACTACGCGCTGAACTCGCTGAAGGTCGCCACCGCCAATGTGCTGACCAACTGCATCGGTTCCGCACTGGCAGGCTATGCCCTCGCCCGGATGCGCTACCGCGGACGCAGGGCCGCGACCCTGGTGTTCATCCTCGCGATGCTCGTCCCCGTCGAGGGCATCATCATCGCCCAGTTCACCACCATGCGTGACATCGGCCTGAACAACACCCTGATCGCCGTACTGCTGCCCGGCTGCATCGGAGCAATGAACGTCCTGCTGATGCGCAATGCCTTCCGGAATCTCCCGCACGAGGTGGAGGAAGCGGCATTCGTCGACGGGGCCACCGCATGGCAGCGGTTCCTGCGCATTGCCCTGCCCTCGGTCAAGGGCACCCTCGCCGTCGTCGCCATCTTCGCCTTCATGGGCGCCTGGGACGACTTCTTGTGGCCCCTGATCGTGCTCAGCGACCCGGAGAACTTCACCCTGACCATCGGCCTGAACTATCTGCACGGCACCTTCGCCAACGATGAACGCCTCGTCGCCGCGGGCACGGTCATCGCCGTACTCCCGTTGATCGTTCTCTTCGCCTGTCTGCAGCGCTTCTTCTTCCGCGGTGTCGGCGAGGGCGCCGTCAAGGGCTGACCTGCCCGGCTCCGATCCGAGTGCCGCACCACAGAACCAGGACACCCCTTCCCCATGAGCTCTTCCGTGCCGCGCTTCGGCGCCAACTACACGCCCAGCCAGGGCTGGTTCCATCACTGGCTGGACTTCGACCTCGACGCCGTTCGCGCCGACCTGGACTCGATCGCCGGCCTCGGCCTCGACCACATCCGGGTCTTCCCGCTCTGGCCCCTCTTCCAGCCCAACCGGACCCTCATCCGCCCGCGCGCCGTCGAACAGCTCGTACAGCTCACCGACGCGGCGGCCGAACGCGGTCTGGACGTCAACGTCGACGGTCTGCAAGGGCACTTGTCGAGCTTCGACTTCCTGCCCGCATGGACCCGGACCTGGCACCGGCGGAACATGTTCACCGACCCCGATGTCGTATCGGGACAGGCCGAGTACCTGCGTACGCTCGCGGCCGCGCTCGGTGACCGGCCGAACTTCATCGGCATGACCGTCGGCAACGAGATCAACCAGTTCTCCAGCGGCCCGCACCCCGATCCTGACCGCATCTCGGCCGAACAGGCCGGGAGTTGGCTGCGGCGGCTGCTCGACGCCTGTGAGGCCGGGGCGCCCGGCAGGCTCCATCTGCACGCCGAGTACGACGCGGCCTGGTACCAGGACGACCACCCGTTCACCCCCGCCCACTCGGCACGCATCGGCGCAGCGACCGCCGTGCACTCCTGGGTCTTCAACGGCACCGCCCAGCGGCACGGGCGTACGGGAGTTGCGACCGAGCACCATGCCGCCTACCTGATCGAGCTCTCCAAAGCCTGGGCTCTCGATCCGCGCCGGCCCGTATGGCTGCAGGAGGTCGGCGCACCCGCGCCGCTCGTCCCGGCCGAGCACGCCGCCCACTTCACCGAGGCGACCGTGGCGAACGCGCTGGACTGCCAGGACGTCTGGGGAGTCACCTGGTGGTGCTCCCACGATGTGTCCCGCTCGCTCGCGGACTTCCCCGAACTCGAGTACAGCCTCGGTCTGTTGACCAACGACCGGCAGGTCAAACCGGTCGGCCGCACGATCGCGCGCATCGTCGAGGAGTGGCGGGGGAAGGAACATAGTCCCGCGCCGCGCACCACCGCGCTCGTCGTCGACACCGGTGACGAGGAGACGGCGCCCCGGCGCTCCACGTGCGCACCCGGTGGCGCCTTCTTCGAGGCCTTCGCCCGGCTCACGGTGGAGGGCGTCCGGCCCACGGCCGTCCTCGCGGGCTGCGCGGAGGACAAGGAGCACCTTGCTGCACGAGGCATCACCGAAGTGGTAACCCCGGGGCAGGTCGGCGCATGACCTTTCCCCACCCCGCCCCTTCCCGTAACTGGGGCTCCGCCCCAGACCCCGCTCCTCAATCGCCGGCGGGGCTGAATATCAGCCCCTCCGGCGATTGGGGACAGGCCGTGAAACGGAGCGCACCATGACCCCCCACCTCAGCCGACGCGCCCTCCTGTTGGCATCGGCGGCGGCAGCCTTGACCCCGGCCCTCGTGCCCGGCATCGCGTCCGCCGCGACGAAGACAACGCCCGGCACGCCGTACGCCTCCTATTGGTACCCCGACTCGTTCCCCTCCGGCACCCCGGGCCAGGGCATCATCTGGCGCAGCCTCAAGGCCTGGCGCGCCGAGGACGACACTGATCTGGTGTTCAACAAGTCGGCCGTGCCGCTCGCCCGGCGGTTCACGCCCACGCCGGTCAACGCCACCGCCCGCAGCGGGCAGGCGCGCGTCCAGTCCCTCGTCTCCTTCGGCCCCACCGCCGGCAACCCCTCCCAGGGCGCGGCCACCGCCGACTACTACGCCCTGACCCACTGGTCCTACCTGGACGAGCTGGTCTTCTGGGGCGGCTCGTCGGGGGAGGGCCTGATCCTCGCGCCCAACGCCCCGATCGTGGACGCCGCACACCGCCACGGTGTGCCCGTCCTCGGCAATGTCTTCCTGCCGCCCGTGGCCTACGGCGGCGATCTGCGCTGGACCCGGGACCTCGTCCAGAAGGACTCCTTCGGCAGATTCCCGCTCGCCGAGCGGCTCGTCGCGGTCGCCACGGCGTACGGTTTCGACGGCTGGTTCATCAACGCGGAGACCGGAGGCGGCAACAGCGCACTCGCGGCCGACATGCTCGGCTTCGTGAAGGAGCTGAAGAGTCTGGGCGCGCCGAAGGGGCTGCGCGTCTGCTGGTACGACTCGATGACCGTGAACGGTTCGGTGAGCTGGCAGGGCGCGCTGAACGACCGTAACAAGGCGTTCTTCCACGCCGCCGATTCCATGTTCATCGACTTCCGCTGGTCGCGGTCCTCGCTGGCGTCCTCCGGTCAGGTCGCTCAGCAACTAGGGCGCAACCGCTACGAATTGTGGGCGGGAGTCGATGTCGAGGCGAACGGCTGGAACAGGTCCGTCGACTGGGACGCCATCGTCCCCGAGAACACGGCGGACATCGTCTCGCTGGGCTTCTACCGGCCCGAGTGGACCCGTAACCACCTGGCCGCGGACCGCACCCCGGCCCAGTTCCACGCCGCCGACGACCGGTTCTGGAGCGGGCAGTCGCTCGACCCGTCGCGGCCCACCCCCGGCGAGTCCTGGCGGGCTCCCGCGCGCGCCGTCGCCGACCGCTCGACCGTCGACACCGTGCCTTTCGCGACCGCCTTCAACACCGGCCACGGACTGCGCTGGTACGAGGGCGGCAAGGTGGCGTCGGACGCGCAGTGGAACCATCTCGGCGTTCAGGACCGCCTCCCGTCCCGCCAATGGGTCGTGCGCACGAATGGCCAACGCCCGGCGGTTGCCTATGACTTCGCCGATGCCTGGCACGGAGGCAGCAGCCTCCTCGTCGACGGCTCGCTCAATGCGCCCACCACGGTGGACCTGTACGTGACCAGGCTCCCGCTCACCGCGGACACGGTCGTCGAGCTCACCCACCGCGCCGACGCGGGCCGGGTCGGGGTCGAGCTCGCGGTGGCCGTGGCCGAACCCTCGGGGCCGGGCGCGCCCATTCCGTACACCTACCTCCCCGTGGGCACCGCGGGCCCGGGCAGCGGCTGGACCACCTCGACCGTGCGGCTGAACAGCCCGACCGGGACCGTGCGCGCGCTCGGTGTCCGACTCACCGCGAGCAGCGGACCCGTGAAATGGCGGCTCGGCGCCCTGGCTGTGCGCGACAAGGCCGCACAGAGCCCCGCCGCCCCGGCCGACCTGAGGATCACCGCCACCACGGGCGGCGACTTGCGCTTCGGATGGCTGGGCGCCCCGGGGGCGGTTCGTCACTACACACTGCACCGCGTCCTGCCCGACGGGAAACGGCGCTTCCTCGGGGCAACCTGCCAGCGAGCATTCTTCGTCCCCGGTCTGAAGCCCGAACAAGGGGAGCAGTCGACGCGGTTCGAACTGCGCGCGGTCGGGGAGCTCTACACCACATCGGCACCATCGACCGCAGCCCACCCCTGGTAACCACCACCCGAACCCTCGGAGCAGCCCCGCATGCATGACGACCGCAGCCTTGTCGAAGCCCGCCTCAATCGCGTCCTCGACGAGCGCATCCGCCCCGCCGTGTACCCCGAGTCCGTACCGCTGGAGGTGGCCGTCTGGAACGCGCCGGGCGAACCCGTCCCGGTCGCCGAAGGGCTCGCCGCCTCGCCGGGGCCGATCGCGGTCGGCGACATGTGGGGCGCTCCGTGGGGGACCAGCTGGTTCCGGGTCACCGGGACCGTACCGGCCGCGTGGGCCGGCAAGACCGTGGAAGCGATTCTCGACCTCGGCTTCGACGAGAACATGCCTGGCTTCCAGTGCGAGGGCCTCGTCCACCGCCCCGACGGCACCCCGGTGAAGGGACTCAATCCGCGCAACCAGTGGGTGCGCATCGGCGCGCCCGTCGAAGGCGGCGAGGAAGTGCGCCTCCACATCGAGGCCGCCTCCAACCCCGTGATCCTCGACTACCACCCCTTCCTGCCGACGCAGCTCGGCGACAAGGAGACCGCGGGCACCGACCCGCAGTACACCCTGACCCGCATGGATCTCGCCGTCTTCGACGAGACCGTGTGGCAGCTCGTGCTCGACCTGGAGGTCCTGGGCGAACTGATGCAGGAGCTGCCCGTGGAGGGCGCCCGCCGCTGGGACATCCTGCGGGCCGTGGGCCACGCCCTCGACGCGATCGACCTCCAGGATGTGAACGGCAGTGCTGCCGCAGCCCGTTCCTGCCTCGAGGGAGTCCTCTCCACCCCCGCCGGTCCCTCGGCGCACCGGATCAGCGCGATCGGCCACGCCCATATCGACTCCGCCTGGCTGTGGCCGCTGCGCGAGACGGTACGCAAGGTCGCCCGTACGACGTCCAATATGACGGCGCTCCTCGAGGACGAGCCGGAGTTCATCTTCACCATGTCGCAGGCGCAGCAGTTCGCCTGGATCAAGGAACACCGGCCCGAGGTCTATGCGAAGGTCAAGAAGGCCGTGGCGCAGGGGCGGTTCGTGCCTGCGGGCGGCATGTGGGTCGAGTCCGACACGAACATGCCGGGCTCGGAGGCGATGGCCCGTCAGTTCGTCCACGGCAAGCGGTTCTTCCTGGACGAGTTCGGCATCGAGAACGACGAGGCCTGGCTGCCCGACACCTTCGGCTTCGCGGCCGGACTCCCGCAGATCATCAAGGCGGCCGGCTGCAAGTGGCTGCTGACACAGAAGATCTCGTGGTCGCAGACGAACAAGTTCCCGCACCACACCTTCCAGTGGGAGGGCATCGACGGCACCCGGATCTTCACGCACTTCCCGCCCGTCGACACCTACAACTGCTCGATGAGGGGCAGCGAAATCGCCCACGCGGCGAAGAACTTCAAGGACAAGGGCGTCGCAAAGCACTCCCTCGCACCGACCGGCTGGGGCGACGGAGGTGGCGGCACCACCCGCGAGATGGTCGCCAAGGCGGCCCGGCTGCGCGACCTCGACGGCTCGGCGACCGTCCGGTGGGAGACGCCCACGGAGTTCTTCACCAAGGCGGAGGCCGAATACCCGAACGCGCCCGTCTGGGTGGGCGAGCTCTATCTGGAGCTGCACCGCGCCACGCTCACCAGCCAGGCGAAGACCAAGCAGGGCAACCGCCGCAGCGAACATCTGCTGCGCGAGGCCGAACTGTGGGCCGCCACCGCCGCCGTGCGGACCGGATTCCCTTACCCGTACGAGGAGTTGGACCGCATCTGGAAGACGGTGCTGCTGCACCAGTTCCACGACATCCTGCCCGGCTCGTCCATCGCCTGGGTGCACCGGGAGGCCGAGAAGACATACCGGGCCGTCGCCGAGGAGCTGAACGGCATCATCGACGGGGCGCAGCGCGCGCTCGCAGGCGACGGATCCGGAACCCTTGTCTTCAACTCCGCACCGCATGAGCGGCACGGTGTGGCGGCAGGCGGTGCCGGGGTGGCGGCCGTCGGCGGCAGCGCCCAGCTCTCCCCGCGCGAGGACGGCGGCTTCGTCCTCGACAACGGCCTGCTTCAGGTCGAGATCGACGGACGAGGCCTGGTGACGTCCGCGTACGACATCGGCGCGGAGCGCGAGACGGTGGCCCCCGGCCGGGTGGCGAACCTGCTGCAGATCCACCCCGACTTCCCGAACATGTGGGACGCGTGGGACGTCGACGCGTTCTACCGCAACACCGTCACGGACCTGACGGACGCCGACGAGCTCACCCCTGTTGTGGCCGGCACATCGGCGGCGGTGCGCGTCGTCCGCAGCTTCGGCGACTCGAAGGTCACCCAGTTGCTGACCCTGCCCGCCGGCGCCAAACGCCTCGACATCGACACCGAGGTCGACTGGCACGAGACGGAGAAGTTCCTCAAGATGTCCTTCCCGCTGGACATCCACGCCGAGCGGTATGCGTCGGAGACCCAGTTCGGCCATTTCCACCGGGCCACGCACACCAACACCAGCTGGGAGGCGGCCAAGTTCGAGGCCTGCAACCACCGCTTCGTGCATCTGGAGGAGCCCGGCTGGGGCATCGCGCTCGTCAACGACTCGACGTACGGCCATGACGTCACCCGTACCGTCCGCGCAGCCGACTCCGGCACGACGACCACGCTCCGCGTCTCGCTGCTGCGGGCCCCGCGCTTTCCCGACCCGGAGACCGACCAGGGCGTGCACCGATTCCGCCATGCCCTCGTGCCCGGCGCGGCGATCGGCGACGCGGTTCGCGAGGGCTTCCGCATCAACCTCCCGGAGCGACGGGTCGCGGGCGACGCGGCGGTGACTCCGCTGGTGACGGTGGACAACGACGCGGTTGTGATCTCCGCGGTGAAGCTGGCGGACGATGCGAGCGGCGATGTCGTCGTACGCCTCTACGAGTCCCGGGGCGGCCGCGCCCGGGTCGGCGTCACCGCCGGATTCGACGCCGTCGAGGCAGCCGCGACCGACCTGCTGGAGCGACCGTCGGCCGACGCGCCGAGACTGGAACTGGCCGACGGCGCGGTGAAGTTGACCCTCCGTCCCTTCCAGCTGGTCACCCTGCGCCTGGCTCGCTCCCGGACCTGACCGGCTGACTCGGAGGACTAGAGCGGCATTGCGCAGACGGCGACCGGGGAGCTGAACGGGCTTCCCGCGGGCCGGAGTTCACCACTGTCGTGATCGACCTGGAAGACGCTGACCGAGCTGGACCGCTGGTTCGCCGCGAAGAGCAGGTTTTCGCTGGGGGAGAGGGCGATGTGCCGGGGGAAGTCACCGCCCACCGGTACCGTCCCCAGCAGCCGCAGCCGGGACCCGTCGGCCTCGATCGCGTAGCGGGTCAGGCTGTTGTGGCCGCGGTTGGCGAGAAAGGCGTACCGCCCCTCGCCGGTCACGACCAGCTGCGCCGGATAGCTCGTGCCCGGTCCCGTGCCGGTGGGCTGAGGCCTGCCCGGCGTGAGCCTTCCGGTGGCGGGGTCGTAGGCACAGACGACGACGGTGTTGTCCACCTCGTTGGCCAGATAGGCGAACCGGCCGGCGGGGTGGAAGGCGAGATGCCGGGGTCCCGCACCCGGCCTCAGGCTCGCGTACGAGACCCGGGCGAGCTCTCCTCGCGAGGTGTCCAGCCGGTAGCTGTAGACCGTGTCGTTGCCCAGGTCGACAGCGAGCACGTGACCGCCGTCCGGGCTGGTGACGATCTGGTGGGCGTGCGGTCCTTCCTGGCCGGGGCCGGGCGGCGGTGTGGAGTGAGTGACGAGGGCTGTACGTGCGCCCAGCGCGCCGGAGGCGTCGATCGGGTGCACGGCCACGCTGCCGGAGAGGTAGTTGGCGCTGAGCAGCCAGCGCCCGCTCGGGTGCACGGAGAGATGGCAGGGTCCCGCGCCACCGGTTCCGCGGGTGCCCAGCACACGGTGGTGACCGTCGGGGGACAGCCTGACGGCGGTCACGCCGCCCTCCTGCTGCTCGTTCACGGTGTACAGGGTGCGACCGGAGGGGTGAACGGCGAGGAAGGAGGGATCACTGACGCCGGAGAGGGTTCCGGCGGCGGTGATCCCACCCGTCTCGTCGTCGTACGCGGCGAGACCGATACCGCTGCCGCCGCCCGCGACCGAGGTGTAGGTGCCCAGGAACAGGGGTCGCGGTCCACGGCAGGGGCGCGTGTCCGCCGCCGCGGACAGCGCAGGGCCGGCCGCAGGGCCCACAGCGACGCTCACCGCTGCGGCCGCGACGGCGCCGATGAACCGGCGGCGACTGGAGCCGCCGGCCGCCTCTGTCCCGGTCCGTCCTGCCGTGCTGCTCATGCGATGCACCTCATGTGGGGGTCGGCGGCTTCGGATGTGGCAGACACAGTGGCGCCTATCGTCCTCACACGCAAGAGGTGCAACTCCAATTGCAGTACATGCAACGCGAGTTGGGGTCAGTCAGGTCAGCGTGATCGCGTACACCTCGACCCGTGAGTCGTCCGGCAGCGTCACCGAGCGCAGTGTCTTCGCGCTGTCCAGCGGTGCCGTGTCGCCGAACAGCCGTACCGACGGGCCGTCGACGCCCTGACCGCCCTTGATGCGGTGCGGCATGTCGAGGACGACAGTGCTGCCGGACGGGGTCGGTCCGGCCCAGTCGCCGATGGTGACCGGCACGTCCGCAGTGCTGCCGTCCGTGTAGCGAACGGTCAGTGTGGTGGCCACAGGACCGTTGTGGGATGCGGCGACCAGGTGCAGTGCGGAGCGCGTGCCGGCGGGGAGCAGCAGAGCCTGGCCGCGGGCTTCGACGAAGTTCGGCGCGGTCCCGGCCGGGTCGGGGGCCTGGTACGGCAGCCCGTTCCAGCTGACCTGGCCGGCCTTGGGCAGCAGGCCGGCGTCGTAACTCCAGCCGAGACCGTCGAAGTTGCCCTCGCCCGACCGGTCCTTCGTCGCCGTCCCGTCGTGGTTCATGGCGCCGGTCAAGTCCACGGCACACTGCTCATTCCCGGCGCTCGCGCAGCTCACCGCGGACCGCACATCCACGATGGCCGTACGGGCGACCGCCGGGATGCCCTTGGCGGCGACCGTGATCCGGACCGGGTACGAGCCGACCGCGGTTGCGGCCGGCACCGTGATCGCGAGCGGGACCGTCGTCTGCACCGGCAGACCGCGGGACTTCACCGTCACCTGTGCGGGCGCCTTCACCGCCCAGCCGGAGGGAGCCTTCGCCGCCACGGACACGCGTACATCGCCCGGCGACTGGGCCAGTACGTCCACCGAGAGATGCGCGGTCTGCCCCGTGTCGCTCGTCGGTACGGCGTCCGAGGCGGGCCGCAGCGAAGCGTCGAGGTGCCGGCGCCCGTCGGCCGCAGCCGCTCCGCCGACCGACGGGGGTTGGGCGTTCCGGCCCGTGCCCCACGCGGACGGTTCGGTGCCCAGCCGGTGGGTCAGCCGCCCGCCGTGCGCGATCGCGTCCCAGCCCAGCCAGGTGGTGAGGATGTCCTTGCCGTTCAGGGCCACCTTCTGGACGTACCTCCGGTCGTCGCTCGCGCCGGGCGCCGTGAGCGTCAGAGTGCCGCCCTGCTTGCGGCCGTACTGTCCGATCCTGATGGTCGCCGACTCGAACTGCGGGCTGGAGAGCGCCAGGAAGTCGGCGCCGCTCATCGTCGGGTACAGACCGAGCGACGAGAAGACGTACCAGGCCGACATCGTGCCCAGATCGTCGTTGCCGGTCATGCCGTCCGGGCCGTTGGTGAAGAGCGTCATCGCCGCCCGTGTGACGGTCGCGGTCTTCGCGGGCGCGCCCGCCCACAGATACATGTACGGGGCGTGCAGATCGGGCTCGTTGTTGGGGTTGTAGGTGGGCTTGCCGTAGTAGTCGTAGGGCTGGGAGATCCAGTCCTTGCGTGCGGTGCCCGCGGGGTCGGTGAGCAGCTTGTCGTGGACGAAGAATGCGTCGAGCCGCTTCTCTGCGGCCTTCCTGCCGCCCATCAACTCCACCAGACCGGCCGGGTCCTGGGGAACCAGCCACTGGTACTGGTAGGCGCCGCCCTCGTGGAACTGGTGGCCCGCCTCGACCGGGTCGTACGGCGTCATCCAGGTGCCCTGTGTCGTACGCGGACGGAACTGGCCGATGGAGGAGTCCCACAGGTTGCGGTACCACCGGCCGCGCGCCGCGAACATCCCGGCATCGGCCCGGTGACCCAGCCCGCCGGCCATCAGGGCGAGCGAGGCATCCGCGGCCGCGTACTCGAGAGTGGCCGATGCGGGGTGGTTGCAGTCGTTGTCGCCGCCCTTGTCGGCGCAGTCCTTGCCGAGGCCTAGACCCGAGGGGATATAGCCGCGCTCGCGGTAGAAGTCCACGCCCGAGCGGCCGTTGTACGGGGAATCGGCGGGCGGAGTGCTGGTGGCGTTCTTCCTCAGCAGCGCGTACGCCTCTTCCTCGTGGCCGGCCAGCAGGCCCTTCGACCAGGCCTCGACGAGGAACGGAGTCGCCGGGTCACCGGTCATGATGTTGGTCTCGCTGTTGGCCAGCGCCCAGCGCGGCAGCCAGCCGCCGTCCTTGCCGATCGCGACGACGGACAGCGCGACATCGCGGGCGACCCCGGGCTCCAGGAGTTCCAGGAGTTGGTTCTGCGGCCGGTAGGTGTCCCACAACGAGAGATTCTGGTACGGCGTGAAGCCGTCGGCCGTATGGGTCTTCCGGTCGAAGCCGCTGTAGCGGCCGTCCACATCGCCGGCCAGGTTCGGGTGCAGCTGTGCGTGGTAGAGCGCGGTGTAGAAGGCGCTCTGCCGGTCGCGCGAACCGCCGCCGATGCCGATGGCGCCGAGCTGCTCCTCCCAAGTGCGGTGCAGGGCGGAACGGGTGGCGTCGAAGTCGTACGAGTCCTTCGTCTCCGCCGCCAGGTTCTTCCGGGCGCCTTCGACTCCGGTGTAGGACAGGCCGACCTTGATTACGACGTCGTTGTCGGCGCTCGCGTCGAAGGTCACCCAGGCGCCGTTGCTGCCCTCGCCGGCGGCGTCCCGGCTGCCCGGTTCCGGGGTCGAACCGCGCCAGGTGCCCTGGGCCTTGAAGGACCGGTCGAAGCTGGCGGTGAAGTAGACGGTGTGATCGTCCTTGCCTGCGCAGAAGTTGCCCGCGTGCACCCGGCCCTCGACCGTGCGGTCGCCGACGACGTGCACTTCGGAGTCGTACACCTTCTGGTTGGCCTTGCCGGTGTTGAACAGGACGTTGGCGGCGCCGGTGGACGGGAAGGTGTAGCGCTGCCAGCCGGTGCGCCGCGTCGCGGTGAGCTCGGCATTGATGCCGTACGACTTCAGGTTGACCCGGTAGTAGCCGGGCTCGGCCTTCTCGTCGTCGTGCGAGTACACCGAGCGGTAGTCGTCGGGGTTGACCCGGTCGACCGCGCCGGTGGTCGGCATGATCGGCAGCTCGCCCGCGACGCCGCAGCCGACGCCGGAGAGATGCGTCTGGCTGAAGCCGTGGATCTTGTCCTGCTGATAGTCGTAGCCGCCCTGGCCGCCGGTGTCCGGGCTCACCTGGACCATGCCGAAGGGGGCGCTCGCACCGGGGAAGGTGTTGCCGAAGTTCTGTGTGCCGACGAAGGGGTTGACCAGGCCGGCCGGGTCGGCCGCGGGTGCTGGAGAGGGCGTCGGCGCGGCGACGGCGGTCGCGGTGGCCGGTCCGCTCAGACCGCCGGCCAGCAGGATGGCGACCACCATCCGGACCGCTCTCGTATGCATCCAGCCGGCTGACCGTCGCATGGGCGTATCCCTTCTTGACAACGTTGTCTGATCGGCCCGGGAAAGATGTCATGGTCGTGCAAAGCCTGTCAACGGCTCGGTCACGAGCTGTTTTCGGCGACCTTGCAGGCCTCGAATTCGTAGCGCCAACAGCCGAAAGAGCACGCCCGTCCCGGCCCCTGCGTACGCGGCGGCATGCGCCGCAGGCCGCCGCAGCGTCACCTTGCTGTCCACTGGACGACGATCCCGGGATCGAGATCCTGCGCGATGCGCCGCGTGTAGTCGGTCCTGGACGTTCCCCAGTACTGGGTCGGCATCATCTGCAGCGGCTCGGCTCCGGGGTGCACCGCGATGAACGCCTTCTGCACGGCGTTGGCCAGGTGCGCCTGGGCGCCGGCGGCGGCCGCCGGTCCTGTGCCGAAAGCCGCCCGGTCCTCGGCGCAGTTCCACCGCTGGTCGTCGATGTCGTCGAAGGCCACGACGAAGCTGCGTACGCCCAGCTCCCACAGCGACTCGAACTTCGCGGTCAGCGCCGCGGCCTCGGACGGCTGCGAGTAGCGGACCGACAGGCCGGGGGAGAGGACGTAGCCGAACGAGACATGGTTCTCCCGGGCCCGCCGCACCAGCTCACCGATCCGGGCGAGTTCCTCCACCGGGTACGGCTTGCGCCATTCTGTCCGCCGATAGGGGTCGTCCTTCGGCGCGTAGACATAGGAGTTCAGCTTGTGCCGGCCGAACCAGTCGAGATCGGCGAGGCGTTGCTGATGCGAGGATGACGGTCCGTAGAAACCCTCCATCACCCCGCGCCACCGCAGCGAGGGCCAGTCACGGATCACCACGCCCTGCAGTCGTAAGCCGAACAACAGCTGACGCAGCGTCTGGGCGGCGTAGTACGTACCGGCGCCGTCCGCGCCGCTCAGCACGATCCGGTCGCGGCCGTCCCTGCCCTCGCCGACCGCGAGCACGTACCCCTCGGCGGCCATGGTCTCGGCGCCCTGCACACCCAGTGCGCGCAGCGCGCCGGCGGTGGCGGCGTTCTCCTTGTGCCCGCCCACATGGACGGTGAGCCGGGCGCCGCGTACAGGAGTGTGGTCGTCGACCTGATGGATGGTGCGCACTCCGGCGTCGCGCAGCACCTCCCGGACCACGGCGAGTGCGGAGGCGTCGGTCGACGGGCCTTTCACGAGTGTCACGGCCGGTGGAATGCGCACCTCTTCCGGTCGGCTCTTCGCCGACCGGGGCTTCGGGTACACGAGCAGGGGGCCGTTCGCCTTGGCGGCGGAGGCTTCTCCGGCGTCCGCGGCGGGGACGTCGGTCGGGGCCAGCAGGCTCAGCATCAGCGCGACGACATGAGCGCCGCGGGTACGCCAACTGGGCCGGAGCGCCGTGGGTGTTGATCCGATAGCCATCGCAGAGCCGCCTCCTCGTCGATATCCCGGTAAGGCAGGACTGGACCACTGACTGACATCGTTGTCAAGATTGGCCGACAACGGTGCTGTGCATGCATGTGCTTCGAGGGGGCCGGACCGTGTGATGCGCAGGTTGTCCGCAAGAGATACCTGGTGACTGCGTACCGGGTTCGCGGTGGCCGGACCGACAACGCGAACGGCCGCCCGGCAGAACAATTGCCGGGCGGCCCTGTTCAGGGACGTGGCACCGCTCGCTCGCAGCGCCTTGGATCGGTCACAGCACCTTGGACAGGAAGGACTTGGTGCGGTCGTGCTGGGGGTTGGTCAGTACGTCGCGGGGGTGGCCGGATTCGACCACGACGCCGTCGTCCATGAAGACCAGGGCGTCGCCGACCTCGCGGGCGAAGCCCATCTCGTGGGTGACGACGATCATGGT
>NZ_JBEZKA010000034.1:0-68177 GCF_040651435.1 Streptomyces sp. NPDC048479 | reverse complement strand
CCGGCGCAACGGTCGGCCGGGCCCACCCGCCCGGTCGGCCCCCACGCCCGTCGCCCCGAGTCCTGGCCAGGACTCGGGGCGACGGGCGTATACGGGGTATGGGAAGCCGGTAAAGGCGGTTGGGTCAGTGCTGACGGTTCAACGTGCGCCGCCGTACGAAATAGATGGTTGCGGTGGCCGCGGCGACGATCAGTGCGGTGCCTCCGGCCAGCTCCCCGGCGTTCAGTCCGCCGATGCTGCCGCCGAGACCGCCTCTGACGGCTCCGACGGCTCCGGGCCCGACGGTCGTGGTGGAGCTGATGGTCGGATTCGAGGCGCCGCCGGCGATGGCGAGAGCGAACGTTCCCACCTGCGATCCGCAGGTGAAGCGCACCGTGTACACGGTGCCCGGATTGGCGTCCGAGTCGACCGTGGTCGAGGTGGACGTGCCCGGGTTGACGGTGACGGGGTCGAAGACCCCGGACGTGGCAGTGGCCGTGTTGTTGCATCCGCTGGCGGACAGGGTGACCCGGCCGCCCGGCGGGACGGTAGAGGGGCTCACGGTGAAGAAGGGCTGCGTCAGCCGGCTGTCGGTCGCCGCCGCGGTGGGGGCGGTCAGTGCGAGTGAGGCCACTCCCAGCAGAGCGGCGGATGCGACACGAATCGCGCGCATGGTCAATCCTCCGGGTCTCCGAGGAGCAGCTGCGGAACTGGTTTCCACAAGGGTCGGGGAATGCACCTCGATGACCGAAACGCTAGGAGTGGCCCTGATCGCCCGCGATCGCTGTCGCGCGAATGGGGCATCGATGTCCCCCATGCGGCGGACAGCCAGGGGCGTCGCGGCGTTGGTTCCGGCGGTGGATGCGAGGGGGCCGCGGGCGGCAAGAGTGCGTACGACCGGGGTGTCGGGTCGCCGGAACATTTCCAGGCCGAGGGCTGCACCGAGGGTGCACGCAGATACTGCGACCCGGACCGCTACCGCGCTGTCCTCTTCGACAGCGTGGCTGTGGGCGCGCCCACAGCCACGCTGTCGAGGACTGGTGCGCCTGGAAGGACGCCGTGCGGTCCCGGAAGCCGAACGGCTCGCCGCATCGTTGCGCAGACGAAGTGACTGGTGGAGCCAGTGGTGCGGATGAGATCAAGCCAATCCGTCTAGGGGCGAATTCCCCTGATGGAAGCCGGATTTCTACGATTCGCGTTGGCGACTCCGAAGATTTTTTCAAACGGGTTGAACACGCGGAGCCCTCCTGTCCGTACCTAGGGCCATGAACACGGCGCACCTGGCGTCGCAACAGGCTCGATGGACAACAGGAGTGGACATGAACACCTGGCGTAACGCCTCGCTCGCGGTGACTGCGGCGGCCGTACTCGCGCTGACGACGGCGTGCGGTCAGGACAAGGGCACCGAGACCCCCAATGGTCAGACGGTCGGCGCGGCCAAGCCGGCCCAGCCCGGGAACGGCGGCTACGGCTCGGACTACGGCTCCGGCGCCGCGGAGCAGGCGGCGGCCAAGCCGGCCGGCCAACTCGCGGTCTGGGACAGCAAGGAACTCGGCAAGGTTGTCACCGACAGTGCCGGCTTCACGCTCTACCGCTTCGACAAGGACACCGCCAGCCCGCCGAAGTCGAATTGCGAAGCCGAGTGCGCGAAGGCGTGGCCCGCCGTGTCCGCCGGCGGCGCCTCGGCCGCGCCCGGCACCGACGCCTCGCTTATCGGCGAGGTCACCCGGGCCGACGGCACCAAGCAACTCACCATCGGTGGCTGGCCGATGTACCGCTACGCCAAGGACGCCAAGCCCGGTGACGCGAAGGGACAGGGCGTCGGCGGCACCTGGTTCGCGTCGGCCCCCGACGGCAAGAAGGCACTCGGCGGCAGCGAGGGCGCCGGGTCCGGATCGGGCTACGGCGACGGTGGCGAGGAGGCCGGCGGCCAGCCCGCCGACCTCGCCGGACTCTCCGTCCACAAGGACCCCAAGCTCGGCGAGATCATCGTCGACAAGAACGGCATGACCGTCTACCGGTTCAAGAAGGACTCGGCCTGGCCGATGAAGTCGGCGTGCACCGGCGAGTGCCTCAAGAAGTGGCCTGTTGTCGCTCCGGTCGACAAGAACGACACCGAGGGAATCATCAAGAAGGGCTTCGTCACCTTCAACCGTCCTGACGGCATCAAGCAGCAGTCGATCGACTGCTGGCCGATCTACACCTTCGCGGGCGACAAGAAGCCGGGCGACACCAACGGCCAGGGTGTGGGCGGTACTTGGTACGTCGTATCGCCCCAGGCCAAGCTGGTCGGAGCGCCCAAGTAGTCCCCACGCTGCGCGTCCGGCCCGACCGGCCCGTCTCACGCCCCCCGCGTGATGGCGGGCCGGTTGCTATGCCACCGGCGTGTGACCAAGAACGGACCGCTAATTTCCGTTTGGGCTCGCTCTCTTGGCGGGCGATCAGTAGCCTCGGCTCGAACACCGGCCGTGAACATGGCCGAACTCCCCCGTGGCGACTTGTTGGAGACATCGATGGAGCGTCCCGCCTGGGCCCCGCAGGGCATCGACATATCGGTGCCGAGCGTGTCTCGCATTTACGACTACTACCTGGGCGGCTCGCACAATTTCGAAGTCGACAGGGAAGCCGCCCGCAGGGCGATGGAGTTCATGCCAGGCCTCCCCAAGATCATGCAGGCGAACCGGGCGTTCATGCGCCGGGCCGTGAATTACGCGGTGAGCGAGGGTGTCACGCAGTTCCTTGACATCGGCTCCGGGATTCCGACCTTCGGCAATGTCCACGAGGTGGCGCAGCAGGCCGACGCCGCCTCCCGCGTGGTCTACGTCGACCACGATCCGGTCGCCGTCGCGCACAGCAGGGCCGTTCTGGACGGCGACGAGCAGGCCGTCGTCGTCTCCGCGGATCTGCGCAAGCCGCAGCAGATATTCGACAGCCCCGAGGTCGGCGGACTGCTCGACCTGGAGCGGCCGGTGGCGCTGCTCCTCGTCGCCGTACTGCACTTCCTCGAGGACGGGGACGATCCGCAGAGCGCCGTGGCCCAGCTCCGTGACGCACTGGCGCCCGGCAGCCTCATCGTCATCACCCACGCCTCGTACGAAGGAATACCGCTGCCCGAGGAGCAGGCGGGCGGCGCGGTCGGCGTCTACCGGAACATACGCAACCCGCTGGTCATGCGCTCGCGCGAGGAGATCGCGCGGTTCTTCGAGGGGTACGAGATGGCCGAGCCCGGTCTGGTGTCCATGCCCCACTGGAGGCCCGACGCGCCCGCCGAGCAGGAGGACCCATACGCCTTCTCGGGCTTCGCCGGGGTAGGGCGCAAGGCGTGATGGCGCCGACGGAGGTGACGGATTCCGCGGTGGACCCGGACGGCCTGGAGGACAGACTCCGGCGGTTCGCGACGATCTGGAGCCGGGCCATCTTCCCGGTGACGGCCACGTCGATGAACCGGCCCGAGCTCGAGAAGCATCTGCTGCCGCTGGCCCGGCGGTTGAGGGAGTCGCTGCACGCACGGCCCTTCGACCCACAGGCCGCGCAGCGGGTCGGAGCGGCCCTGGTCGAGGCCCACTGCACGGACCCCGAAGCACTCAGCCGCACGCTCGGCGTCGTCGACGCGTATCTGGTCCTGTACTGCGGCGCCGGTGACCCCGAGCAGCCCGCCGAGGAGAGCCGGGCCCGCTGCGCCCGGCTGCAGCACGCGGTGGCCGCCGGCTTCGCCCACGGACTGCGCGAGCGCACACTGGCCGAGCAGGAGGCCATCGCGCGCTCCTCGCTGCTGGCCCGCAGCGACGCGGTGCAGGCGCTGCACGCCACCGAGGCCCGCTTCCGTGCGGTGTTCGAGGGCGCTGCGATCGGCATCGGGATCGCCGACCTCGACGGCAATGTGCTCGAGGTCAACGAGACCCTGCTGCGGATGTTCGGCGGGCTCGAGCACCATGTGCGTGGCAGGAAGGTGACCGACTGGGCTCATCCTGAAGACCGGCCACACGTCTGGGAGTTGTACCGGGAGCTGGTGAGCGGCGAGCGCGACGACTATCGCGTGGAGAAGCCCTTCTTCCGCAACGACGGCACGGTCCTGTGGACCAATCTGACGGTCTCTCTGCTGCGGGACCCCGACGGCCGGCCGGAGTACCAGTTGGCGCTGATGGAGGACACCACCGAGCGCCGGCTGCTCAATCTGCGGCTGCGCTACGAGGCCACGCACGACGCGCTGACCGGGCTGCCCAACCGCACACTCTTCTTCGAACGGCTGGAGAAGGCGCTCTCCGCCGGCGACGGCGCCCGCTTCGGCCTTTGCTACCTCGACCTCGACGGCTTCAAGGCGATCAACGACAGCCTCGGTCACGCTGCGGGCGACCGGCTGCTGGTGGAGGTCGCGGACCGGCTGCAGAGCTGCGCCACCGCGCCCGGTGAGATGGTGGCACGGCTCGGCGGCGACGAGTTCGTGGCGCTGACCACCGGACCCGACACCCAGCGCGAGGTGGACGACCTCGCCGGCCGTATCCTCGCCGCGCTCGCCTCGCCCATCCGCGTCGACGGCCGGGAGTTCACCGTCCGCGGAAGCATCGGCATCGTCGAGGGGCCCGCGGGCGAGCGCACCACGGCCGAAGTGCTGCGCAGCGCCGACATCACCATGTATCGCGCCAAATCGGCGGGGGGCAACCGTTTCGAGCTCGCCGACCCGGAGGCGGACGCCCGCGCCATCACCCGGCACGGGCTGACCACCGCACTGCCGGCGGCCCTGGAGCGCGGTGAGTTCTTCATCGAGTACCAGCCCTTGGTCCACCTGGGTGACGGGAGCGTGCACGGGGCCGAGGCGCTGGTGCGCTGGTGCCATCCGCAGCACGGCGTACTCGGTCCGGACCGGTTCATTCCGCTCGCCGAGCACACCGGACTGATCGTGCCGCTGGGCCGCTGGGTGCTCCAGGAGGCCGTACGCCAGGCTCGCTACTGGCAAAGGCGCCACTCCGACGGCGGCCCGCTGCGGATCAACGTCAACCTCTCGCCCGCGCAGCTCCACCACCCCGGACTGGTCGCCGACACGGTCGACGTGCTCCAGCGCTCCGGCCTCGAACCGGGCGCCCTGTGCCTGGAGGTCACCGAGTCCGCGCTGATCGGCGCGGACGAGGATCTGCTCAAACCGCTGCGCCAGCTCGCCGAGATGGGTGTGGACATCGCGCTCGACGACTTCGGCACCGGCTACTCGAACCTCGCCAATCTGCGCCGGCTGCCGGTGAGCGTGCTCAAACTGGACCGTTCCTTCACCCAGGGCATGCAGCGGCACCCGGCCGACCCCGTCGATCTGAAGATCGTCGAGGGGATCGTCTCACTGGCGCACAGTCTGCAGCTGGCCGTGACGGTGGAGGGCGTGGAGACCGGCGCCCAGGCGGAGCAGCTGCGCGAGCTCGGCTGCGACACCGCACAGGGCTGGTACTACGCGAGGCCCGGGCCGCCGGACAAGCTGCACGCGCTGTCGCTGGCGGACGCGGTGTAGTTCTCCCGGGGCTCCGCTCCGGCCCCCGCGCCTCAATCGCCGCACCATCAAGCCAGTCCGGCGATTGAGGACAACGACCGAAGGCCGTGCCCCGACGACGGCGGTCAGTCGGCCGGCGCGCGCGAGCTCAGCAACACCCGCTGCAGCTCGCGCGCGGCCCGCGGCGGGGCGACATCGCTGCGGTGGGCGAGCGCGATCGTACGGCGCAGTCCCGGCCGGGCGAGCGGGGTGACCCGCAGATCGCGCCCGGCGCGCTCCGCGACCATGCTCGGCACCACCGCGACGCCGAGCCCGGCCCGTACGAAACCGAGCACGGCGTCCATTTCGCCGCCCTCCACGGTGAAGGCCGGCTCGAAACCCTCCGCGCGGCATGCGGCGACCGTCAGCTCGCGCAGGTCGTAGCCGTGCCGGAACATCACCAGCGGCTCGCCGTGCAGATCGGCGATCCGCACCGGCCGGTGCGGGGCCTTCGCCGCAGCCGACGACACCACGACCAGATCCTCCCGCAGCAGCTCGACCGTGGTCAGCGCGGGGGAGGCGGGCGGCAACGGCAGCACGATCAGGGCCAGATCGAGCGACCCGCGGGCCAGCTCCCGTACGAGATCGTGCGAACCGCTCTCCTCGATCAGCAGCTGGATGCCCGGGTGCAGATCGTGGAAGGTCCGCAGCACATCCGGCAGCAGACCGGTGCAGAGACTCGGCGTCGCGCCCAGCCTGACCCGGCCGCGGCGCAGCTGCGCGAGCTCCTGGACCTCATGGCGTGCGGTGTCGGTGTCGGCGAGGATGCGGCGCGCCAGCGGAAGCAGCGCCTCCCCGGCGTCCGTCAGGGCGATATTGCCGCGGGCCCGGCTGAACAGCTCCGCCCCGAGCTCCTTCTCCAGCGCCCGGATCTGCTGGGAGAGGGACGGCTGAGCGACATGCACCCGCTCGGCGGCGCGGGTGAAGTGGCGCGTCTCGGCGACTGCCACGAAGTACAGAAGCTGCTGGAACTGCATGACATCCACAATAGGGCATGCCTATGGAAATAAGCCGGATCATGTCTTGGACCTCTTGGGTCCTCTCGCCCTAGCGTCTCTGTACATGGCTCTGGTAACGCGGACGGATCGAAAACCGTCCCTCACGCGCACGTTCTGGGGATCGACCGTCGGCAAGAAGACGGTCATGGCCGTCAGCGGCCTGATCATGCTCGGCTATCTGGTCGCGCATGTGATGGGCAACCTCAAAGTCTTCTTCGGGGCGGGGGAGTTCAACGCCTACGGTCACTGGCTGCGCACCATGGGCGAGCCCGTCATGCACTACTCCTGGGGGCTCTGGATCGTCCGCGTGGTGCTGCTCGCGGCCGTCGTGGGTCACGGCGTATCGGCGTACCAGCTCAGCAAGCGGGATCTGAAGGCCAGACCCGTCCCGTACGTACACAAGCGGCGCCGGGCCGGCTACGCCACCCGCACCATGCGCTGGGGCGGCATCATCGTGGCGCTGTTCATCGTCTGGCATCTGCTGGACCTGACGACGCTCACGGTCAACGAGAACGCCCAGCCGGGCCATCCCTACGAGAACGTCGTCGCGACCTTCTCCACCTGGTACGGCAACGTGATCTACATCGTCGCGATGCTCGCCGTCGGACTGCACATCCGGCACGGCTTCTGGAGCGCCGCCCAGACCCTCGGCGTGGGCAACGCCACCCGCGACCGCGTACTCAAGATCGTCGCAGACGTCCTCGCGCTGGTGCTGACCGCGGGCTTCATCTCCGTACCCCTCGCCGTCATGACCGGAGTGGTGAGCTGACATGAACTACCTGAACTACACGACCGGCGCTCCTGTCGCCGACACCAAGGCCCCCGAAGGACCCGTGGCCGAGCGCTGGGACCGGCGGCGCTTCGAGGCCAGACTGGTCAACCCGGCCAACCGCCGCAAACACACCGTCATCGTCGTCGGCACCGGCCTCGCCGGTGGCGCCGCGGGCGCGACCCTCGCCGAACAGGGCTACCACGTCGTCCAGTTCTGCTACCAGGACTCACCGCGCCGGGCGCACTCCATCGCCGCCCAGGGCGGAATCAACGCCGCCAAGAACTACCGCAACGACGGCGACTCGATCCACCGCCTGTTCTACGACACCGTCAAGGGCGGCGACTTCCGCGCCCGCGAGTCCAACGTCCACCGGCTCGCCCAGATCTCCGTGGAGATCATCGACCAGTGCGTGGCGCAGGGTGTGCCGTTCGCCCGCGAGTACGGCGGCCTCCTCGACACCCGGTCCTTCGGCGGTGTCCAGGTCTCCCGTACCTTCTACGCCCGCGGCCAGACGGGACAGCAGCTGCTGCTCGGCGCCTACCAGGCCCTCTCCCGGCAGATCGCCGCCGGCACCGTGGAGATGCACGCCCGGACCGAGATGCTCGATCTGATCGTCGTCGGCGGACGGGCCCGCGGCATCGTCGCACGCGATCTGATCACCGGCGAGATCTCCAGCCACTTCGCGGACGCGGTGGTGCTCGCCTCCGGCGGCTACGGCAATGTCTTCTATCTGTCGACGAACGCCATGAACTCCAATGCCACCGCGATCTGGCGGGCCCATCGGCGCGGCGCCTACTTCGCCAACCCCTGCTTCACCCAGATCCACCCCACCTGCATCCCGCGCACCGGCGACCACCAGTCCAAGCTGACCCTGATGAGCGAGTCGCTGCGCAACGACGGCCGTATCTGGGTCCCCAGGGCGCGCGGCGACGAGCGGCCGCCGAACGAGATCCCCGAGGACGAGCGGGACTACTACCTGGAGCGGATCTACCCCTCCTTCGGCAACCTCGTCCCGCGCGACATCGCATCGCGCGCCGCGAAGAACGTCTGCGACGAGGGCCGCGGCGTCGGCCCCGGCGGCCAGGGCGTGTACCTGGACTTCGCCGACGCCATCCGGCGGATGGGCCGGGACAAGGTCGCTGAGAAGTACGGAAACCTCTTCGACATGTACGAGCGGATCACCGCCGAGAATCCGTACGAGGTTCCCATGCGGATCTATCCGGCCGTGCACTACACGATGGGCGGCCTGTGGGTCGACTACGACCTGCAGACCACCGTCCCGGGGCTCTTCGCCATCGGCGAGGCCAACTTCTCGGACCACGGAGCGAATCGGCTGGGCGCGTCCGCGCTGATGCAGGGTCTCGCCGACGGGTACTTCGTCCTGCCGTCCACGATCAACGACTACCTCGCCCGCAATCCGCACCCGGAGACCGTCGACGCCTCGCACCCGGCGGTGGCAGAGGTGCTCGCCGAGACCGAGGACCGGCTGAACCTGCTGCTGACCGTGGACGGCGACCGCACGCCCGACTCCTTCCACCGCGAACTCGGCCAACTCATGTGGGAGTTCTGCGGGATGGCCCGGACCGATGAGGGGCTGCGCAAGGCGCTCGACCGGATTCCGCAGATCCGGGAGGAGTTCTGGCGCCGCATCAAGGTGCCGGGCAGCGGTGCGGAGTTCAACCAGTCACTGGAGAAGGCCAACCGCATCGTCGACTATCTGGAGCTCGCCGAGCTGATGTGCCTCGACGCACTGCACCGCGCCGAGTCCTGCGGCGGCCACTTCCGCGAGGAGTCGCAGACCCCGGACGGCGAAGCCGCCCGCAAGGACGAGGAGTTCGGCTACGCGGCCGCCTGGGAGTACCGGGGGCCCGGCGGTCGTCCCCCGGGAGAGCACAGCGGCGGGACCCGCGAGGCGCCCGTCCTGCACAAGGAAGACCTCGTCTTCGAGTACGTCCACCCCACTCAGCGGAGCTACGCATGAAGCTCACCCTGCGCGTCTGGCGCCAGCAGAACCCCGACACTCCCGGCGCCATGGTCACCTACGAGGTCGACGGCATATCGACGGACATGTCGTTCCTGGAGATGCTTGACACCCTCAACGAGGAGCTCATCCTCGAGGGCGACGAGCCGGTCGCCTTCGACCACGACTGCCGCGAGGGCATCTGTGGCGCCTGCAGCCTGGTCATCAACGGCGACGCCCACGGTCCGGAGCGCACCACCACCTGCCAGCTCCATATGCGGTCCTTCAAGGACGGCGACACCATCGACGTCGAGCCATGGCGCGCCTCCGCCTTCCCGGTGGTGAAGGACCTGGTCGTGGACCGCTCGGCCTTCGACCGGATCATCCAGGCCGGCGGCTACATCAGCGCCCCGACCGGCTCCGCTCCCGAGGCCCACGCCACGCCGGTTCCGAAACCGGATGCCGACTTCGCCTTCGAGCACGCAGAGTGCATCGGCTGCGGCGCCTGCGTCGCTGCCTGTCCCAACGGCTCTGCGATGCTCTTCACATCGGCGAAGATCAACCACCTCAATGTGCTGCCACAGGGCGCGCCCGAGCGCGAGACCCGAGTGCTCGAGATGGTCGCGACGATGGACGAGGAGGGCTTCGGCGGCTGCACGCTGACCGGTGAATGCGCGACGGCCTGTCCGAAGGGGATCCCGCTGCCGTCGATCGCGGCGATGAACAAGGAGTGGCTGCGGGCGACCCGGAAAGTCCGTCGCTGAGGCCGATGTTGCGGCCGGGGCCAGGAGATTCAGGACAGCTTTCGTGTGTGAGGGCGCCCACGCTTCCCCGCCCCGGGCAACAGATTGTTCATGTAATTGTCACATCGGCCGCAGGATTTACGCCCTGGGGAGCGATCGAGCGCGTGGACAGCAAGATCAACTTCGTTCAACTCTGCACTGTGTATTGCGACATGTCCGCATTGCAGCCACTCGGTACCCGGAGATTTCCCCGGAGTTCGGGTGAGCCGGTAGGTATGGCCGGGTAACGGGCGCCGACCACGCTCGTGCCCTACCGAAGCACTGCCAACTCTGGGGGTTGCCATGCCTGAACTCACCCGCCGACGCGCCCTGGGCGCCGCCGCGAGCGCACTCGCCGGACTGGCCGTCGCGGATCTCGCGACCACGGCACTGTCACACCCGGCGGCGGCTGCCCCGAATGCCTCCGACCCCGCGCCGTTCGACGAGGTCTACCAGGGGCGCCGCATACAGGGCGGACCCTCGCACGGCGACGGACACGACGGGAACGGACACGACGGGAACGGACACGACGGGAACGGGCACCACGGGAACGGGCACCACGGGAACGGACACCACGGCGCCGGCTACGCGGTGCGCATAGACGGCGATGAGCTGCATGTGATGCGCAATGCCGACGGCACCTGGATCAGCGTCGTCAACCACTACGAGACGTTCGCCACGCCCCGCGCGGTGGCCCGCGCCGCCGTGGTGGAACTCCAGGGCGCCGAGCTCGTCCCCCTCGTCCTCGCCTGATCCGGGAGCACCGCCATGACCGTACGCAAGAACCAGGCCCGGCTGACCGCCACCGAGAAGCGCCGCTTCGTCGACGCGCTGCTCGAGCTCAAGCGCAATGGGCAGTACGACACCTTCGTCACCACTCACAACGGCTTCATCATGAGCGACACCGACAACGGCGACCGGGTCGGCCATCGCTCGCCGTCCTTCCTGCCGTGGCACCGCAGGTTCCTCATACAGTTCGAGCAGCAACTCCAGGCCGTGGACCCCTCCGTGGCGCTCCCGTACTGGGACTGGACGGCGGACCGTACCGCGGGCTCCTCCCTCTGGGCGGCGGACTTCCTCGGCGGCACCGGCCGCAGCAGGGACGGCCAGGTGATGGACGGCCCGTTCGCGTCCGCCGTGGGCAAGTGGCCGGTGAACATACGCGTCGACAGTCGCGGCTATCTGCGCCGGGAGCTCGGCGCGGGCGGACAACAGCTGCCGACCCGGGCCGAAGTCGACTCCGTGCTCGCCATGGCCACCTATGACGCTCCGCCGTGGAACAGCGCGTCGGACGGCTTCCGCAACCACCTGGAAGGCTGGCGCGGCGTCAACCTGCACAACCGGGTGCATGTGTGGGTAGGCGGCCAGATGACCACCGGAGTCTCCCCGAACGACCCGGTGTTCTGGCTGCACCACGCCTTTATCGACAAGCTCTGGGCCGACTGGCAGGCCCGCCACCCGGGCTCCACCTATCTGCCGGCCGCCGGGACGGCCAATGTCGTGGACCTCCACGACACGATGCGCCCGTGGAACAACGTGACCCCTGCCGACATGCTCGACCACACCCGCTACTACACATTCGACACAGCGGCCTAGCCAAGGACCGTGCGAGGTAGGGCGCGGTACGGCTGCCGGCCGTGCCCGCCACTTCGCCCGGTGTACCGGCGGCGACGATGCGACCGCCTTCGTCGCCGCCGCCCGGACCGAGGTCGATGACCCAGTCCGCGCCCGCCACCACCTCCATGTCGTGCTCGACGACCACCACCGAGTGGCCCGCGTCGACCAGACCGTGCAACTGCCGCATCAGCACCTCGACATCGGCGGGATGCAGCCCGGTCGTCGGCTCGTCCAGCACATAGAAGGTGTGCCCGCGCCGCACCCGCTGCAGTTCGGTGGCGAGCTTGATGCGCTGAGCCTCACCGCCCGACAGCTCGGTCGCGGGCTGGCCGAGGCGAAGATAGCCGAGCCCCACATCGAGCAGGGCCCGCAGGCTGCGTTCGGCCGCGGGGACAGCGGTGAAGAACTCCGCCGCGGCCTCGACCGTCAGATCGAGCACCTCGGCGATGTTCAGGCCCCCGTAACGGACTTCGAGCGTCGCCGGGTTGTAGCGGGCACCGTGGCAGTCCGGGCACGGGGCGTACGTGCTGGGCAGAAAGAGCAGCTCCACCGAGACGAAGCCCTCGCCCTGACAGGTCTCGCAGCGTCCGCCCGCCACATTGAAGGAGAACCGGCCCGCCTTGTAACCGCGTGCCTTGGCCTCGTCGGTGGCAGTGAAGAGCTTGCGGATGACGTCGAACAGACCGGTGTACGTGGCGAGATCGGAGCGCGGCGTACGGCCGATGGGGCGCTGGTCCACCTGGACCAGACGCTGCACGGCCGCCAGCCCCTCGACGGAGACGCACCCGGCCGCCGATGTCGCGTCCGTCCCGCCGCTGTCCGGCGCATCCGGGCCCAGTCGTTCCGCGAGAGCGCCCGCGAGCACCTGCCCGACCAGAGTCGACTTCCCCGAACCCGAGACGCCGGTCACCGCGGTGAACACCCCGAGCGGGAACCGCGCGTCCACGCCGCGCACATTGTGCCGCTCGACCCCGTTCAGCCGCAGCCAGCCCGTCGGCGCGCGGGCCTCGCGCACCGGCGCGGACCGCCGCTCGAACAGGAACCGCCGAGTCGCCGACGTGTCGACCCCGGCCAGATCCGCCACCGGGCCGCTGTGCAGCACAAGACCGCCGTGCTCGCCCGCATGCGGCCCCACATCGACGAGCCAGTCCGCGCTGCGTACGACATCGAGATGGTGCTCCACCACGAAGACCGAGTTGCCCGCTGCCTTGAGCCGCTCCAGAACCACCAGCAGCGCCTCGGTGTCCGCCGGATGCAGACCGGCCGACGGCTCGTCGAGTACGTACACGACGCCGAACAGACCGGAACGCAGCTGGGTGGCCAGCCGCAGCCGCTGCAGCTCTCCGCTGGACAGGGTGGGCGCGGTGCGGTCCAGGCTGAGATAGCCGAGCCCCAGTTCGGTGACCGTGCCGATCCGGGCGAGGAGATCGGCGGTCAGCACCCGTGCGGTCTCGGAGCCGCCCGCGGCGCCTGATCCGAGCACCTCGGCAAGTCCGGTCAGCGGCAGCGCCGCCAGTTCGGCGATCGTACGGCCCGCGAACGTCACCGCCAGCGCCTCGGGACGCAGCCTGCTGCCCCCGCACGACGGACAGGGCGCACTGACCAGGAACCGCTCCGCCTTGGTGCGCAGCGTCTGGCTCTTGGAGTCCGCGAAGGTGTGCAGGACATAGCGCTGGGCGCTCATGTACGTGCCCTGGTACGGGCGTTGGATACGGCCCGCCTCCCGTACCGGATGCACCGTGACGACCGGCTGCCCGTCCGTGAACAGGATCCAGTTCCGGTCCTTCTGATCGAGCTCGCGCCACGGCCGGTCGATGTCGTACCCCAGAGCGTCCAGCACATCGCGGAGGTTCTTGCCCTGCCAGGCCCCCGGCCAGGCCGCGATCGCGCCGTCCCGGATGGACAGCGACGGATCGGGGACGAGGAGCTCCTCGCTGGTGCGGTGGATGCGGCCCAGACCGTGGCACTCGGGGCAGGCCCCGGCGGTCGTGTTCGGCGAGAAGGCGTCCGAGTCCAGACGCTGGGCCCGCTCGGGATAGTCACCCGCCCGCGAGAACAGCATCCGCAGCGAATTGGAGAGCGTGGTGACCGTTCCGACCGAGGAGCGCGAGGTGGGCGATGAACGGCGCTGCTCCAGCGAGACCGCGGGCGGCAGCCCGGTGATCTCGCCGACCTTGGGCGCGCCCACCTGGTGGATCAGCCGGCGGGCGTAGGGGGCGACGGACTCGAAGTAGCGCCGCTGCGCCTCGGCGTAGATCGTGCCGAAGGCGAGCGAGGACTTCCCGGACCCCGAGACACCGGTGAAAACGACGAGGGCATCGCGCGGGATGTCCACGTCGACGCCGCGCAGATTGTGCTCATGGGCGCCGCGGACACGGACGTACGGGTCGTGAGGGCTGTGCATACCGGACGACTCTAGGCGTCCGCGCTGGTCAGCCCGGCGATCCGGGCGAGGCGCCGGAACGAGTCCAGCAGAGCCTCGCGGTCGTACGTACTCGTCGTGACCAGCACCTCGTCGGCGGCACTGTCCTTCACCACCGCCTCCAGCGCCTCCGTGACCTGCTGCTCGGTCCCCGCGATATGGCCGGTGAGCCCGGACTCGTAGAACTCGCGCTGCTTCGCCGTCATCGTCAGCTCCTCGATCCGCTCCGGCGGGACGAGCGGCGGGAACACGCCGTGCGTACGGGAGTACGCCAGCGACCAGGCCTCCGGCATCAGCAGCCGGCGGGCCGCCTCCTCCGTGGCGGCGACCGCAACCGTGCCCGCGACGACCACATAGGGCCGCTCCGACCAGGCGGAAGGACGGAAGTCCTGCCGATAGCGGTCGACGGCGGTCAGCATCCGGTCACGGCCCCGGATGTCGCCGATGACAAGCGGCAGCCCGGCCTCGGCCGCGATCTTCGCCCCTTCGCCGGTGGCCAGGAGGTACGGCGGGACGCGCAGACCCTCCGCCGGGCGGGCGTGCACCTGCGGATGCGTCGTCTGTTCTCCCGTGAACCAGCCGAGCAGCTCCTCCAGCTGCCCGGCGAAGTCCTCCGCGTCCTTCTTCTCGCGGCCCAGCGCCCGGCGTATCCCGTCCGTGAAGCCGACCGAGCGGCCCAGACCCATGTCGATCCGGCCCGGGAAGAGCGACTCCAGCACCCCGAACTGCTCGGCGACGACCAGTGGTTGATGGTTGGGCAGCATCACGCCGCCCGTGCCGACGCGGATCGTCGAGGTCGCGGCGGCGACCGCCGAGGCCAGGACGGTCGGCGCGGAGCCCGCCACCCCCGGCACGCTGTGGTGTTCGGAGACCCAGAAGCGGTGATAGCCGAGCGCCTCCAGCTCCTGCGCGAGCCGCACGGTGTCACGCAGGGCCTCGGGCCCGTCGTGCCCCTCGCGGGTGCGGGAACGGTCGAGTACGGAGAGGCGGGCGGACGCGATCACTGAGCTCACACCCGGTTACAACGCCCTTGCCACGCCAGGATTCCCTAGGCTGGGGGCCGTGACGCGAAGCAGCAGGCCACTGGCCGTATTCGACCTGGACGGGACGCTCGCCGACTCCGGGCACCGGCAGCACTTCCTCGAGCGCAAGCCGCGCGACTGGGACGCCTTCTTCACCGCTGCCCCCGACGACCCGCCGCTGGCGAATGGCATCGCGCTGTGCCTGCAGGCCGCTGAGGAGTGCGAGGTCAGGTACCTCACGGGCAGGCCGGAACGGTGCCGCAGGGACACCCTCGACTGGCTGGCGGCGCAAGGGCTGCCGGAGGGGAAGGTGTTCATGCGGCGCAACGACGACCGCCGGCCGGCCCGCACCACCAAGCTGGAGATCCTGCGGCGGCTGGGCCGGGACCGGGAGATCCGGATGCTGGTGGACGACGACGAGCTGGTGTGCGACGAGGCCGAACGGGCCGGCTTCCCGGTCGTACGGGCCCGGTGGGCGGCCGGTACGACCGAGGCGCTGAAGGACGCTCAGGAGCGCGAAGGCCGTACCTGAGCCGCCCTGATCCCGACCTGAGCCGCCCCGGTCCCGACCTGAGCCGCCCCGGTCCCGACCTGAGCCGCCCCGGTCCCGACCTGAGCCGCCCCGGTCCCGACCTGAGCCGCCCTGGTCCCGACGGCCGGCGGACAGTCCGCTCGTCAGCCGGTCACTCGCCGTCCTCGAGGCGGAAGCCCACCTTGAGGCCGACCTGATAGTGCTGGATCTGCCCGTCGACGATCTGGCCGCGGACCTGGGTCACCTCGAACCAGTCCAGTCCCCGAAGGGTCTCGGCCGCACGGGTGATGCCGTTGTGGATGGCCTGGTCGACGCCCTCCGGTGAGGTGCCGACGATCTCGGTGACCCGGTAGGTGTGATTCGACATGTGTGTCGCACTCCTCTCTGTACGTTCACTCAACGGTGCCCCACCAGGAGGCGCTGCGCGAGGCGTCGGGAACGGAACGGTCGTCTGCGGCCGGGCCGGGTGCGAGCGGGGGGACGATGCGGTAGCGGTCGCCGCGAGGGCTCAGGTCACCGCCCGGACCGCCGCCTGCCGGGGGCCGGAACGACCTCGAGGACACGGTGCCCGCCCGCCAGTGACCATGCTCAAGGACGCGGACGCCAGGCGGGCGTCCGCCCACCCTCGCGGGTGTTCTCGGGGGTGAGGGGAGCACCGCGGCGATGGCCGCGGGAGCCGCGCAGGGCAGGGCCAGACCAAATTCTCCGCAGTGGGCGAGCGCCGGGGCCGACAACCCGATGAAGCCGTACATGACTGCGTTGCTCGAGGGCAAGAGCCCGGACGAGCGGCGCGAGCCGCGTCCAAGCGCATCACCGTGGCGCTCACGCCCCACTGAGCCGCCACCCCTACCCTCTGTGCACGCTCGGTGGCACCGTATTCCCCGCCATTCAGCCGTCGCACATCCAGTCTCCGCCGAGCGGTCATGTCGAATCCAGCCGGCCACGGAAGAAGTAAGGAGCCGGGCCGCCGCACCCGCGGTCCGTCCCCTACCGTCCGGCACAGGAGACTGCCATGCCCGCATCGCCAGCCGTCGTCCCCGCCCCTCTCCCCGCACAGTTCTCCGCGCCCATGCCCTCACCCCTGGCCGCTCCCGGCCCGGAAACCGACCAGCCCCGCTATGTCGTCGCTTTCGCCCGCGACCAGGAGGACGTACGGGCCGCGCAGCGGCTGCGTCACCAGGTCTTCGCCGGTGAGATGGGAGCCAGGCTCGAGGGCCCCGAGCCGGGCCTGGACATCGACGCCTTCGACGCTTACTGCGACCACCTTCTGGTCCGAGAGGCGGACAGCGGTGAGGTCGTCGGCACCTACCGGCTGCTGCCGCCCGACCGCGCCCGGGTCGCAGGACGCCTCTACTCCGAGGGCGAGTTCGACCTCGCCAGGCTCTCCCCGATCCGCGACGACCTCGTCGAGGTCGGCCGCTCCTGCGTCCACCCCCTGCACCGCAACGGCGCCGTCATCGCGCTCATCTGGGCCGGACTCGCCCGCTACATGGTCCGCACCGGACACAACTGGCTGGCCGGCTGCTGCTCGATCCCGCTCGCCGACGGCGGCACCCTCGCGGCCGCCACCTGGGACACCGTGAAGGCCAAGAACCTCGCTCCCGAGGAGTACTGGGTCACGCCCCACAAGCTCTGGAACCCCGATTCCGTCGAGCGGCCCGGCGGGCGCACCGAGCTGCCCGCCCTGCTCCGCGGCTATCTGCGACTCGGCGCCTGGGTCTGCGGAGCGCCCGCCCACGACCCCGACTTCGGCGTCGCGGACCTGTACGTCCTGCTCTCGCTGCGCCGCACCAACCCCCGCTACCTGCGGCACTTCCTCTCGCTCGCCCCGGTGCGATGAGCGTCTGGCTGCCCAGCGCGCCCTGCACCCCGCGGGGCTGCGCGACACACCACGGCCCGGCGGCCGGCGCGCTCAGGGCGGCTGCCCGGCTGCTGGCGGGGACGCTGGCCGTCGTTGTGGGCCTGCTGCTCGCACCGTTGGCCGCACTGCTGGGCACCCTGTTCGGCGCCCGGGTCCGGGACGTCATGACCCGGAGCTGGGCGCGTGCGGTGGTACGCGCCTTCGGCGTACGCGTCCGGATCGTCGGCCGGCCGCACGGGCCCCGTGCCTCTCTGGTCGTTGCCAACCACATCTCCTGGCTGGACATACCGCTGATCGCGGCGGCCCTGCCCGGACGGATGCTGGCCAAGACCGAGGTGCGGCGATGGCCGGTCCTCGGGCCGCTCGCCGCCGGGGGCGGCACCCTCTTCCTGGAGCGCGACCGGCTCCGTACGCTGCCCGCCACCGTCCGCGAGATGGCGTCCGCGCTCGACGACGGGGCACGCGTCATAGCCTTCCCCGAAGGTTCCACCTGGTGCGGACGCGGTCAGGGCAGATTCCGGCCCGCCGTCTTCCAGGCCGCGCTGGACGCGGGCGCCGCCGTCCAGCCCGTACGCATCAGCTATCTGCCCACCGGCGCGGCCGCGTTCGTCGGCGACGACCCGCTGGCCGCGTCCCTGTGGCGGGTCGCGGCGGCCGGCGGGCTCACCGCGGAGATCCGGCTGCTGCCGGTCATCCCCGCGGGGAGCTGCCCCGACCGCCGCTCACTGGCCCGCGCGGCTCAGCTGGCCGTCGCGAGAGAGAGCGCGAACCTGCCTTCCGTATCCGTCCACCAGTGCGTCAATACCATCCCGGCTTCGGCCAGTTCGGTGCGTACACCCTCCTGACGGAACTTCGCCGACACCTCCGTACGCATCTCCTCGCCCGCTTCGAAGGAGACCTCCAGATCCAGCTCGGGGATCTTCACGTTCAGCGCGGAGCGGGCCCGCAGCCTCATCTCGATCCACTCCTGCTCGCGGTCCCACAGCGCCACATGGTCGAAGTCGTCGGGGTCGATGTCCGCGCCCAGCTCCCTGGCGATGACGGACAGCACGTTCTTGTTGAACGCGGCCGTCACCCCGGACGCGTCGTCGTAAGCCCTGACCAGGACTTCCTCGTCCTTCACCAGATCAGTGCCGAGCAGCAGCGCGTCGCCGGGTGAGAGAAGTGAGCGCACGGAGCGCAGGAAGACGGCGCGCTCGGCAGGCAGCAGATTGCCGATCGTGCCGCCCAGGAAGGCGACCAGACGCGGCCCCGGGGTGCCGGGCAGTGCAAGCCCGCGCGTGAAGTCGGCGATCAGGGCATGGACGTTCAGCCCGGGCCGCTCGGCGAGCAGCGACTTGGCCGCGCCCGTCAGCGCGCTCTCGCTCACATCGACCGGCACATAGCTGTGCAGACCGTGGAGCTCGTCCAGCAGATGCCGGGTCTTCTCCGAGGAGCCCGAGCCCAGCTCCACCAGGGTGCGTGCCCCGCTCGCCGCGGCGATCTCGGATGCGCGGGCGGCCAGGATCTCCCGCTCGGCACGTGTCGGGTAGTACTCCGGCAGCCGGGTGATCTCCTCGAACAGCTCGCTGCCGCGGGCGTCGTAGAACCACTTCGGCGGCAGAGCCTTGGGCGTACGGGTCAGGCCGTGCAGCACATCCGCGCGCAGGGCGGCGTCCGTCGCGTCCTCGGGCAGGGTTCGGGTCAGCAGGAACGGGCTCACGCGGTGGGCTCCTTGAGCGGGGTCAGCAGGACATCGGTGCGGGTAGCGGCCAGCAGGGTGCGGTCGGGAACCTCGCGCCAGTGCGGATCGTCGTCGTACGGCTCCGAGGCCACGACCGTGCGGCGGCCCGGCTCGGCCAGATACCAGAGCGTGTCGCCCCACGCGGTCGCCGCGATCGTCTCGCCGTCCGTGAGGAGCAGATTGAGCCGGGACCCCGGCGCGGCCGCGGCGATCTCCCGGACGGTATCGGCCAGCGCCTGGCCCATTTCGTCGCCGTCGCGCAGCCGGTGCAGCAGCAGCGCCCACACCAGCGCGGAGTCGCAGCGGGCCTCGAGCGAGAGCAGCTCGGCCGCGGGCAGCGTCACGGCGAGCGGCTCCAGGGAGCCGGGCCAGCCGCGGACCGCGCCGTTATGACTGAACAGCCACGGCCCGGCGGCGTACGGTGCGGCCGCCGCCTCGCCGTCCGCGCCGGCTTCGGTGGCGTCGCGGACGGCGGCGAGCAGGGCCCCGCTGCGGACCACGCGGGCGAGGTCGGCGAAGGAGAGATCGGCCCAGATGGGGCCGGAGCGCCGGTAGCGGGCGGGTACGGGATCGTCCTCGGCATACCAGCCGACCCCGAAACCGTCGGCGTTGACCGTTCCGTGTCGCTGGTGGCGTGGCGCCCACGACTGCCGGTACAGGCCGTGCACGGGCTCGACGAGCAGCTGCCCGAGCGGCAGCGCAGGTCCGAGGAAGGCGAGATGGCGGCACATCAGGCGAGGCCGCCTTCCTGCGGAGCCGTGTCCCGTGCCGTGCGGAACCCGGAGAAGATCTGGCGGCGCACCGGCAGATCCCAGTTGCGGAAGGTGCCGCGGCAGGCCACCGCGTCCACGGCGAACGAACCGCCGCGCAGCACCTTGTGCGCGCTGCCGAAGAAGACCTCGGAGTACTCGCGGTAGGGGAAGGCGGCGAAACCCGGATACGGGAGGAAGTCGCTCGACGTCCACTCCCACACATCGCCGATCAACTGCCGTACACCGAGCGGTGATTCACCGTCCGGATAGCTGCCGACGGGAGCCGGCCGCAGATGGCGCTGGCCGAGATTGGCGTGTGACGGTGTGGGATCGTCGTCGCCCCACGGGAAGCGGCGCGAACGGCCGGCGTCCGGATCATGCCGCGCGGCCTTCTCCCACTCGGCCTCCGTGGGCAGCCGCCGTCCCGCCCAGCGGGCGTACGCGTCGGCTTCGTACCAGCTCACATGCAGCACCGGCTCGTCCGCGGGCACCGGCTCCGTCACGCCGAAACGGCGGCGGAGCCACTGACCGCCCTCACACCGCCAGAACAGCGGCGCGACGATGTCGTGCTGCCGGATCTGGTCCCAGCCCTCGGCCGCCCACCAGCGGCGCTCCGTATAGCCGCCGTCCTCGATGAAGGCCTGGTACGCGCCGCAGGTCACCGGCACCGTATCGATGAAGAACGCCGGTACGAGACGCTGGTGCGCGGGCCGCTCATTGTCCAGCGCCCATGGCTCGGTGGAGGTGCCCATGGCAAACGGGCCACCGGGGACGAGGACTTCGGCCGGCAGGCCCTTGGTGCTGCCCGCCGGCGGCTCGGGCGCGGTGAGCGCGGCCGGCCCCTTCCGCAGCTGATGGGTGATCAGCATGGTCTCGTCGTGCTGCTGTTCGTGCTGGGCGATCATCCCGAACGCAAAGCCGGCATCGACGAGACGCCCGCCTTCCAGCGGGGTGCGGTCGAGGACGTCCAGGACCCTGCCGCGGACGTCGGAGGCGTACGCACGTGCCTCGGCCGGGGCCAGCAGCGGCAGCGTGGGTCGCAGTGCGCGCGGATGTTCGAAGGCGTCGTAGACGGAGTCGATCTCGGGCCGCAGCGCCTCACGCCCGGCGACCGTACGCAGCAGCCACTGCTCCTCCTGGTTGCCTATGTGTGCCAGGTCCCAGACCAGCGGAGACATCAACGGAGAGTGCTGCGCGGTCAGTTCATGGTCGTCGACGCACGAGGTGAGCGTGGCCGTCCGGGCTCTGGCGGCGGTCAGCGCGTCGAGGGCGCGCCGCCGGAGTTCTTCGGTCATGTGCGGAGTTCCTTCCCGAGGGAGGGGAAGCGCAGATCGTCGGCGGGACATCGGCCCCGCAGTACATGGCGCTCATTGAAGGCGGCGACCGCGTCCCGCACGGCGTCCGACGCGCCGATACGGGGGAGTGCCTCCAGTGCGACGGAGAAGCAGGTCACCGCGACCGCGTGCAGCTCCGGATCGGCAAGTGCGTCCCTGGCGGCAGTGATCCAGAGCGGATTGCGCGGCGCGGGCAGCGGACCTGCCGTCTCTGCCAGCGGTTTGACGGCGCGATAGACCGTCTCCGCCGCCTCGGCGTCGTCGAACAGGGCCGTGGTGACGGCGAGCGGCACCATCCAGCCGTCCTCTCCCGACTGGGCGTCGATCATGCGCAGCTCGAGATGGCCGCGCGGCCTCACGGGTGGAAAGAGCGTGGTCAGGTGGTAGTCGAGATCCTCCCGGGTCGGCGGACGCGGCACCCCTGAGCGCATCCACTGCCGGAAGGTCAGTCCCTCCGGCAGCTCCCACGGCCCGTCGGCCGCCCGAACGCACATCACCGGCGCGTCGAGCGCGTGGGCGGTCCAGGCGGAGTGCGGCTCCATGTACAGGGGCGGCGCCACCGGCCGTACGGCATCGAGCGCGGCCCACACGGCCTGCCGGGTCGACCGCCAGCCGGTGTAGCGCCCTTCCCGTGCGGGGGAGTTGGCGAAGGCCGCCATCAGCACCGCGCCCAGCAGATGCGCGAGCTGCCAGCGTCGGCCGTGCCCGAGCGGTCCCGGCTCCTCGTGGCCCGCGTCGAGGCAGACCTGGATGGATGCGGAGCTGCACATCATGGCGCGGCCGGACGGACCCGTCCGGTCGAAAAACGCCTCCATGGCGTCGTAACGGGGTTCATGGAGGAGCCGGCGCGGCGGATGCCACGGGTCGAGGCCGAGTCCGGTGAGAGTGAGGCCTGCCGGGCGGAGCGCGGTGCGTACGGCGTCCAGATCGGCGGCGGTGAAGTCGATGCACTGCATCAGGGAGGCGGCGGGTGGCGAGCTGAGCTCCAGCTGGCCGCCTGGTTCGAAGGTGAGAGCCGAGTTCAGGGGCAGTGAACGCACCTGGTCGAAGGCCGCCGTCAGGCGGTCGGCCCGGACCGGGCGCTCGGGTCTGTCCAGGTCATGAACGAGCCATTCCACCTCCACACCCACGGTGCGGGGCGGGCCGTTCTTGAAGCAAATACATCGGAGCAGGTCCTCCGCTTCATCCTCGGCGATCGGCCGGCCTTGGTCACCGGCATCGGGTGGATGCATGATCGACTCCTCCTGTCGAAGGCACTCTGCCAACCTAAGGCCACGGCCGCCGCTTCGCACAAGAGTGCCCTTGGCAGTCGGAAATACGCTTGCCGCGTCTGTCGCCGGTCACTGACGATGTCCCTCATGAGTGCACGACTGCGGGGGATCGCGAAGCAGACCGAGGCGATCGTTGAAACGGGCAACTACCTCGGACCTGATGGACGAGAGGTCCCGATAGGGCGGGCGGTGACCGCCGCCCTGGCCGGCACCAGGATGTACGGGCCCGAGGCCGTCCAGGTCACGCCGGACGCGGACCGTACGACAGCCTTCGAGGTCACGGGCGAGAGCAGCACGGAAGCGGCCCGCCGGCTGACGGCCGCCGACCAGGCGCCGGTCGCCGTCCTGAACTTCGCCTCCGCGCGCAACCCGGGAGGCGGCTATCTCAACGGCGCACAGGCCCAGGAGGAGGCGCTCTGCCGCGCCTCCGCGCTGTACGCCACGCTGCTGCGCGCCCCGGAGTTCTACGACCATCACCGCGCCGAGCGCAACCCGTTCTACACCGACCGGGTCATCCACTCGCCCGGCGTCCCGGTCTTCCGCGACGACCGCGGCCGGCTGCTGGACGCGCCGTACACGGTGGGATTTCTGACCTCGCCCGCGCCGAACGCCGGAGTGATCACCAGCCGCAGCCCCGACCAGGCGCACCGCATTCCGTCGGCCCTCGCCGCGCGGGCCGAGCGGGTCCTGGAGACGGCCGTGGAACACGGCTACCGGCGCCTTGTGCTCGGGGCCTGGGGCTGCGGGGTCTTCCGCAACGACCCCGCGGCGGTCGCGGGCGCCTTCCACGCCCTGCTCACCGGGAGCGGCCGGTTCGCCGGACACTTCGAAGAGGTCGTCTTCGCGGTACTGGACCGTACGGCCGAGGGCTCGACACTCGAGGCCTTCCGGCGCACCTTCGCCGGTCAGCTCCAGCCGTAGCGCTCCCGCAGCCGCTGTACGACCACATCGAAACGCGGCCGGTCCAGTGCGCACGCCTCACGGCGCATACCGTCCTCATGCACCCGCAGCACCCGGTCGAGATCGACCCAGGACTCGCGCCCGGCGCGGTCCCACGGCCCGACACCGATCGCCACCCACTCGCGGTCATGGTCATGGCGCTTGCTGGAGAGCTGTACGGCCAGCAGCGTGCCGGCCGCCTCACGGGCCACCACGAGCACCGGCCGGTCCTTGCCGCGACCGTCGTTCTCCTCGAAGGGCACCCAGGTCCAGACGATTTCGCCGGGATCCGGATCGCCGTCGCGATCCGGAGCGTACGAGGTGCGGACCGGGCCCACCTCGGTGGGGTCGGCCTCGGTGGTGGCGGCGGGGCCGCTGCTGCCGGGAAGGTCGGAGGGGCCGTCGAATGCGCCGGATGCGCCCGCCGCGCCGGAGAAGATCGTCACCCGCCACACGGTAAGACCTGTGCGATCGGTTCCGCAGGGCGGGTGCCGTTACTCAGCGGGACTCAGTCCTTCGGCTCGTCCGTCACCGGGATCTTCTCGGTGTGCGGAGCGGGCGGCACCATCCCGTTCACCGCGGCGCTCACGGAATAATGATGGCAGCGAGTACGAGTCCCGCAGCGACGCCGACAACCATCGGCACAGCCCCCTTCGCCCGGTGCCGTCCGGCACCGGATGACCGGGAGTGTCCTCCCGATCGGGAGAGGGCTCAACTGCCGTACGCGGATGTGACATAGACGGTGCGCGGCGGCAGATGTTCCACGACCGTCACCACCGTGCCGGTCTCGATGCGGTCCCGCGCGGAGGCCGGATAGGCGAGGAAGTGCCCGGCGCCGCCGCGGATATGAACGATGACCTCACCGACGAGCCCGGGTCCGACCGTGCCGGTCACCCGCCCGAGCAGCCCCACCATCGACTCGTCGTCCATGGCGGGGAGCCCACCCGCGCGGCTCGGGTCGGCGACCGTCACCAGCGAGGGAACCAGCAATGCGATAGCGGTCGTTGATGCGTGTAAACGCTGTGCGGCACTCGTTTCCGGCCATCCGCGAAACCCGGCGCGGAACCGGTCTGGAAGGATGCCGAGAGCGATGAGCCAGACACCCAAGCAGTCCGCAGAACGCCCCGTTCCCACCAGTGCCGATGTCGCCCGGCTGGCCGGAGTTTCGCGTGCCACCGTCTCGTACGTGCTCAACAACACCTCGGCCGTCCGGATCAGTGAGCCCACCCGCCGGCGGGTCCACGAGGCCGCCGAAGAACTGGGCTATGTGCCGCACGCCGCGGCCCGCAGCCTGCGCGCCGGTCACACCCGGACGGTCCTGCTGCCCACCGCCCATGTCCCGGTCGGCCCGCTCTACAGCCGTTTCTTCAAGGAACTCCAGTGTGCGCTGCGCCGCCTGGACTACACCGTCGTGCAGTACGGCAGCCTCGGCCTCGAGGGCGACGAGGCCGCCCGCGCCTGGGCCGAACTGCGGCCCGTCGCGGTCGTCTCGCTCGGCGAGGTCGCGCTCACCCCGCACGGTGTCGACGTCCTCAAACGCTCCGGTGCGAAGGCCGTCATCACACTGGGACCCGAGCACGTCGACGGCGCGCACTCCCTCGTCATGGACCAGCGGGAGATCGGCGGCTGCGCGGCCACGCATCTGATCGGCCGAGGCTGCCGCAGCATCGGCGTCGTGCTGCCCGAGGAACCCGGCCTGGAGCTCTTCTCCCGCCCCCGGCTCGTGGGTGCGACCGAGGCCGCGACCCGGACCGGCGCCCGGATCGAGCCGCTGCCCCTGTCGTACGACGAGGAGTCGGCCACCGCACTTGCCGCCCGCTGGCGGCAACTGGGCCTCGACGCGGTCTACGCCTACAACGACGAGTACGCCATGCTCCTGATGCGCGCACTCCAGGACGCGGGCATCGACGTCCCGCGAGAGACCGCGGTGGTGGGCGCCGACGATCTGCTGCTGGGCAAGCTGTTGCGGCCACGTCTGAGCACGGTGCGGATCGACCTGGTCACCGGACAGCGCCTGGCGGAGCTCGTCGACCGCGTCGTACGCGACCCGGGCGCCGAGCCCGAGCCGCACGATCTGATGGGGGCGCGGGCCGTCCACCGCGAGTCCAGCTGAATCCGCGCGCCGAGGGCGGTATCCGGTCTGCCAAGAACGACATGCGGGCCGGGCGGGGCGTGTCTAGCGTCGCTTGCATGAGTACTCATCCGCAGCGCTTCGAGATCCTGGTGGTGCCCGAGCACATCGAGGGCGACGACGCGGCATCCCTGGCCGGGAGTGCCATCCGCTCGGCGGTCGTGGACGCGACGGGCCGGTACGGATCCTCCGGTTACCCGCGCTATGCGGGCGACGGCATGGTGGCCGACATCGATCCGGAGACGCGCACGGTCGAGGCGCTGCTGGTGGACGGGTCGGAGCTGGACTACGGGCTCTCGGCGAGAGTGGTCGACGCGGCGGACGCCTGACAGCCCGCTGTTGCCCGATGCCTGGGTTCCGGCGGATTCCTCCGTCGATCGGCAGCGGGCGCCTTTCGCCGTTGAGCGTGGGTTCCTTCGGCCGTTGACAGCGGACGGCACCCGGCAGAGACTCGGGCGGGGCATGTGTGAACCATCGTTCACCAGGCAATAGCCGAACGGCCCAGGCCTTGGGAGTGATCCGATGAGCATCCGCGACGTCTACATAGTCGACGCCGTCCGCACCCCGATCGGCAAGTTCGGCGGCGCGCTCTCCCCCGTACGTCCGGACGACCTCGCCGCACATGTCGTCAAGGCACTCGTGGACCGTGCCCCGGAGCTCGACCCGGCCCGTATCGACGATGTGGTCTTCGGCGACGCCAACGGTGCGGGCGAGGACAACCGCGACGTCGCGCGCATGGCAGTCCTCCTCGCCGGGCTGCCCGTCTCGGTCCCCGGTGTCACCGTCAACCGCCTGTGCGGCTCGGGCCTGGAGGCCGTGATTCAGGCCGCGCGCGCGATCGCGCTCGGCGACGCGTCGGTCGCGATCGCGGGCGGTGTCGAGTCGATGTCCCGTGCCCCCTGGGTGCTGCAGAAGCCCGAGCGGGCCTTCCCCGCCGGCCACCAGCAGCTGTACTCGACCACTCTCGGCTGGCGTATGACCAACCCGCGGATGCCCGCCGAGTGGACCATTCCGCTCGGCGAGAGCGCCGAACTCATCGCCGACAAGCACGGCATCACCCGCGAAGAGCAGGACGCTTTCGCACTCGCGAGCCATCAGAAGGCCGCCGAGGCCTGGGGCAAGGGGCTGTACGACGGTGAGGTCGTCCCGTACGACGGAGTGGACCTGGCCCGCGACGAATGCATCCGCGACTCCACGTCCATGGAGGCGCTCGCCAAGTTGAAGCCGTCCTTCCGTGCGGACGGTGCTGTGACGGCGGGCAACTCATCGCCGCTCAACGACGGGGCCGCCGCCCTGCTTCTCGTCGACGAGGAGGGCCTGCGCGCGACCGGCCGTGAGCCGCTCGCCAGGATCCGTACGTCCGCCGTCACCGGTATCGAGCCGCAGCTCTTCGGCCTCGGCCCGGTCGAGGCGGTGCACAGGGCGCTGGCCAAGGCCGGCAAATCATTCGCCGACCTGACCACCTTCGAGCTGAACGAGGCCTTCGCCGCCCAGTCGCTCGGCTGCCTCGCCGAATGGCCGGACCTGGACCCGTCCCTGGTCAACCCGCGCGGCGGCGCCATCGCCATCGGCCACCCGCTCGGCGCGTCCGGCGCGCGGCTGGCCGGCTCCGTTGCCCATCAGCTCGCGGCCGCGGGGTCCGGAACCGGCCTCGCCGCCCTCTGTATCGGCGTGGGCCAGGGTCTCGCTCTGGTCCTCGAGCGCTGAGCCGGACTGCTGTCAGGCCTCTTCGGGCTGCTGTCAGACCTCTGTCGAGGGCTCCGTCTCGGCAGCGCCGGTCTTCGCCTCGTCGACCGACTTGCGAACCTCGTCCATGTCCAGCGCGCGCGCCTGACCGATCACGTCCTCCAGCGTGGCCTCGGGCAGCGCGCCGGGCTGGGCGAAGACCGCGACGTTGTCACGGACGATCATCAGTGTGGGGATGGAGCGGATCTCGAAGGCGGCGGCGAGCTCCTGCTGAGCCTCCGTGTCGACCTTCGCGAACACCAGGTCGGTGTGGCGCTCCGACGCACCTTCGTAGACAGGGGCGAACTGTCGGCAGGGACCACACCAGGAAGCCCAGAAGTCGATCAGAATGAAGTCGTTGTCGGTCACGACCTGATCGAAGTTTTCCTTGGTGAGCTCAACAGTGCTCATGACGTGCTACCTCTTCTTCCTGATGTCCGACGGACTCGCCCCGACAACGGTGCCCGGGGCCGTGCTATTCCTCCCCCTGCCCATGTGGCCAGGACGCACACCCGGCACCAGACTGGCTTTATGACGGAACCTGTGGAGTACGACGTTGTGGTGGTGGGCGGCGGCCCTGCCGGGGAAAACGTTGCGGACCGGGTCAGAGCGGCAGGACTGAGTGCCGCGGTCGTGGAGAGCGAGCTGGTCGGCGGCGAGTGCTCGTACTGGGCGTGTATGCCCAGCAAGGCGCTGCTGCGCCCGGTGATCACCCGCGCCGACGCGCGCAGGGTCCCGGGCGTGCGCCAGTCCGTACAGGGACCGCTCGACACCGAAGCCGTCCTCACCCACCGTGACGAGTACGCCTCCCACTGGAAGGACGACGGCCAGGTCGGCTGGATGGACTCGATCGGCGCCCGCCTCTACCGCGGACAGGGCCGGCTGCACGGACCGAAACAGGTCGTCGTGGACGGCCCCGAGGGCGAGCGCCATGTGCTGACCGCCCGGCATGCCGTCGCCGTGGCCACCGGCAGTCGCGCCGTCCTGCCCGACATCCCCGGCCTGGCCGGCGCCAAGGCCTGGACCAGCCGGGAGGCCACCAGCGCCCAGCGAGTGCCGCGGCGGCTCGCGGTCGTCGGCGGGGGAGTGGTCGGAGTGGAGATGGCCAACGCCTGGCAGGCACTCGGCTCGCAGATCACCCTGCTCGTGCGCGGCGGGGGCCTGCTGCCCCGGATGGAACCGTTCGTCGGCGAGCATGTGGCCGACGCGCTGACCGAGGCCGGCGCCCAGATCCGTACGCACACCTCCGTCGCCTCGGTGGAACGCTCCGACTGCTCCGGCCCCGTCACCCTCGTCCTCGACGGCGGCGAACGGATCGAGGCCGACGAGGTGCTCTTCGCGACCGGCCGCGCTCCGCGCACCGAGGACCTCGGCCTGGATACGGTGGACCTGGAACCGGGCTCCTGGCTTCCCGTAGACGACAGCTGCCGCGTCGATGGCAGCAACTGGCTGTACGCGGTCGGCGATGTGAACCACCGGGCGCTCCTCACCCACCAGGGCAAGTACCAGGCCCGTATCGCGGGAGCCGCCATCGCGGCCAGGGCCCGGCAGGTTCCGATACTGGAGACCGACCGCTGGGGAGCGCACGCCGCGACCGCCGACCGTGCGGCGGTCCCGCAGGTCGTCTTCACGGACCCGGAGGCCGCGGCCGTCGGCCTCTCGCACGCCGAGGCCGAGGCGGCCGGCCACCGGGTACGCGCCGTCGACTACGACATCGCATCGGTCGCCGGGGCGGGGCTGTACGGCGACGGCTACCGCGGCCACGCCCGGATGGTCGTCGACCTGGACCGCGAGATCCTGCTCGGCGTCACCTTCGTGGGTCCGGGCGTCGGCGAGCTGCTGCACTCGGCGACGGTGGCGGTCGCGGGCGAGGTACCGATCGACCGGCTGTGGCACGCCGTGCCCGCGTACCCGACGATCAGCGAGGTATGGCTGCGGCTGCTGGAGACGTACCGCGGCTGAGCAGCACCGTACGGGGGAGTGGGCGCTCCAGCTGAGCACCATGAGAACGGCGCTTGCTCCCCGGAACCGGGTTGGCTGGAAAGAACCACGCGGCCGACTCGGCCCCGGCAGCGCGAAGGTGTTCAGGGAAACCCGCCTCACTCAGACGGTCGACACCGAGCACCACCGAGGCTGAACAGGCGTCCTCTCCAGTGCTGTTGGTCGCGCCGCGGGCGATCAGGCGTGTCCGCCACACTGGAGATCACCGGAGACCAACAGATGTCGAACGAGTAGGAGACGCCGATGTCCGTGCGCCGTGTTGTGCCCGACATTCGGACCAAGGCCATGGAGGAGAGCCGGGACTTCTACGGCCTCATCGGTCTTGAGGAGGTCATGAACCTTGGCTGGGTCATGACGCTTGCCTCTCCGTCCAACCCCACCGCCCAGCTGACCCTCGTCACCCACGACGAGACGGCGCCGGTCGCGGCCGATATGAGCATCGAGGTGGACGAAGTCGACGCGGTTCACGCGGCGATGGTGGAGCGGGGCGCGGAGATTGTGCACTCGTTGCGGGACGAGGAGTGGGGCGTGCGCCGGTTCTTCGTACGCGATCCCAACGGCCGGGTCGTCAACGTCGTCAGCCACCGGCACTGACACCGGCACCGCCACCCGCGTTCACACCGGCGCTGCCGCCGGCAAGGGTGGGTGTGTCGCCCTCAAGCCGGCGCAGCCGCTCGGAGTCGCAGGTTCGCGGGCAGGTGCCGCATGCCTCGGCAGGGCGGATCGCGTAGTAGAGACAGCAGCCGAGACGGGTCCGGGTGAGATACGACTGCCCTTCCCGGCCCGTCAGCCGCCGGAAGTCGGCGCCGCCGGGGAACGGTGGCACGGGTCCCGGAAGCAGTTCGCCGGCTGCCCGCACGGCATGCTCCTCCTGGTCCAGCATGCGGCCGAGGTACCAGACGCCGGAGACCAGGTCGTCGCCGACCATGCCCCACAGCGCCCGCGGCCCGCGCCGCACCTGCGGGCCGATCGCGGCGAGCAGCGGCCGTACGTGGTCGGCGACGGCAGCGCGCAACTCCGCCCGCAGCGCCTCCTCGTGTGCCCGTACCCGCGCCCCGGGGAGACCGGCCGCCGGATCGTCGGGGAGGCAGGCGAAGCCGCCAGGGACGATGCCGAACGCTCCGGTGGTGAGACTGATCCGGACGTCGCGCGGGCGGATCCGCGGCACGCGTCGCTCCAGAAACCAGGGGCCGCTCATCAACAGGCAGACGGACCAGAGGTAGTCGTGCAGGGCCCGGGATGCGGCGACGTCCCGCCGAACCGTGTGCGCGTGACGTTCCTGGATACGCCAAGCCTCGGCGTCGAGAAAAGCGTCGAGGAATTCCGGACGCTCCGCCAGTTCGGTGCCGTCGGCCCACCCTTGGGCGGCCTGCGAACCGGGGGCCAGGACGTCCACGCTCATCGACTCGCAGAGCGCGGTGAGCCGTTGATAGGTCGAGGCGAGCACGGTGGAGCAGCTCACGGCGGGTGCTGCCAGAGGAAACGCCGGGGTCAGGGGAAACGCCGGAGCCAGGGTCACGGGTACTCCTCAACACCGAGATCGAGGACAGGGGAGATCACAAGGGAGGCCACAGAGTGGTAAGGCAAGGCTCACCTTAACCCTACTGAAGGGTTTGACTGTGAACGGGGGCCGCGTGGCGGCGAATTGACAGAGTTAGGTATGCCTAACTTAGGCTCTTCGTTTGTGTCCCAGCACCATTGGTTCACCTTCTCGGACGGTCCGACCTTGCGCGCGGAAGTGATCCCTTCATGCAGCTGTACCTGCTTGCCCTCAACCCGACCGACTCGGTCACCGAGGGATTCCTCCCCGCCGCCCGCCGGCTCGGCCTCGACATCACCCTGCTCACCGACCAGCCCGAGGCGCACCGGGTCGCCTGCCCGGAGATCGAGTTCCTCGAGTGCGATGTGCGCGACTTCCGCGCGGTCATCTCCCGGATAGCGATCCATCGCCCGCCGGACGCCCTCTTCACCAACAGCGACCATCTGCAGACCCAGACTGCCCTGGCCGCCGACTACTTCGGCCTCCCCGCCAAAGGCTGGCAGGTCGCGCTGCGCACCAAGGACAAGGCGGAGATGCGCCGCCACCTCGCCGCCACCGGCATGGACACGGTCCGCTCGGTGGAACTCGCCGCCGGACAGGACCCACTCGCCACCCTGGCCGCCCTCGATCTGCCGTACCCGTGCGTCGTCAAGCCGCGAGAGGGTGTGGCCAGCGAAGACGTCGTCCTGGTCGACGGCCCCGACGATCTTGTGCTGCGGTGCAAGGAGATCCGGGCACACCGGCCGGGGGCCGCCCTGGTCGTGGAGGAATACCTTCCCGGCGAGCTGTACACCCTGGAGACACTCGGCGACGGCACCAGCCTTCATGTGCTGGGTGGCTTCCACACCGAGCTGTCTCCACCCCCGTACTTCATCGAGGAGCGTCTGACCTACGTTCCGGCCCACCCGGAGCCTGTCGTCGCGCAGGTCCTTGCGCAGCTGGAAGCGCTCGGGGTCGGATTCGGCGCCTGCCACACCGAGTTCGTCGTGCACGAAGAACGCGCGCGCATCATCGAGGTCAACTACCGCGCCATCGGGGATCAGTGCGACCTGCTCCTGGCGCGGCTGCTGGACATTCCGCTCTTCGAGCACATCCTCCGTACGCATCTGGGCGAGCCGCTGCCGGCGGACCTGGGGGCACGGACCGGTGGCGCGGCGCGGCTCGACTACCCGTGCGCCGAGCGCTCCGGAACGCTCACTGCCGCCCCTGCCGCCACCGAACTGACGGTCGGTGACGTGCAGTTGACCTACCGGCCGCTGCGGCGGATCGGTGAGCGGCACGAGCTCCACCACACCAACCGCGATCTCCTGGGCGTCGTCCGGGTCGTCGGTAGCGATCAGGAGACCGTGGACCGGGCCGTGACCGACTTCCTCGCCGATCAGCGCTGGGAGATCACCCCGTGACGGTGACGAACACAGTCGATTGCCCGGCCGAGAAGGACCTCCTCCTTCGCCTGCTCAGCGCGCTGCTGCGGGAGGATGTCGTCGGCCTGCGCACGCGCTCCACCGCGCTGGAGCGACCGGACGGGGCCTGGTTGCGTCTGCAGGCCGCAGACGGGGACGCGCTTGAGCTGCCCATTCGCGAGGACGGATTCCAGTACGAGACCCGCGCCCGTCTGCCCCTGCTGCGCAGGGAGTCCGACGGCAGGGAACTGAGCACCGCCGACCACATCCTGGCCGCGCTCGGCGCGCTCGCCGACCCCGTGGACCACGACGGCTTCGACGCCCTCGCCGACGAATGCCGCCAGACGCTCGCCACCCTGCGGCTGCACGCCGTCACGCACCATGAGGTCATCGCGATGCTCGGAGCCCGGCACGGCACCGATCCCGCGGACTGGACCGGACTCGCGGGCGGACTCGCCCACGACACCCTCGCCGCCCGCCTCGACCACCCCGTCTACCCCACCGCGCGTGGCCGCCTGGGACTCACGACGGCACAACTACGGGTGTATGCACCGGAGTTCCACCCGCGATTCGACCTGCGCTGGATCGCCCTACCCAAGGACGCGGTCACCGCACAGGGCGTGACCGGGCCCGCGGACCCGGCCGACCCATGGCCGACGCCGTCGGCGCTCGGCCTGCCGGACCTCGACGACAGCCACCTCGCCATGCCCGTCCATCCGCTGACCGTGGGCGAACCGCTGCGGGACGCACTGCGCGCCACCGGACTCGACAGCCGGGCGGTGCTGTCCGACCGTCCGTACCTGGAGGCCGTACCGACCCTGTCGATGCGGACCGTGGCACTCGCCGCGTACCCCGGCATCCATCTCAAACTACCCCTGGCCACCGCCACGTTGGGCATGCGCAACCGCCGCACGATCAAGCCTGGCACACTGGTCGACGGCGCGGCGATGCAGTGCCTGCTGCAGACCGTGATCGACCACGAGCCGCGCTTCCGGGACAGCATCCTGAACGCCGACGAGACCCGCTTCGCCCACGCCGGTCATGAACTTATCGCCGTACTGCTCCGGCGCTGTCCGGCAGGCCTGGACGACGCAGTCGTCGTGCCGATGGCGGCTCTGCTGAGCGAGGCCCCCGGCGGGCGGCTGTTGATCGACCATCTCGCCGACCGTTTCCACGGCGGCGATCCACTCGCCCTTCTCGACGCCGTACTCAGACTGCTCTTCGACTGGCAGACAACGCTCTTCGGGTACGGAATCGCCCTGGAGTCCCATCAGCAGAACATTTCTCTGGTGCTGGACACGCAGGCGGGCCGCACCCGGATCAGACTGCTGCTCAAGGACAACGACGGACCGCGCATCAACACCGTACGGATGCGCGCCACCCTCGGCGCGGAAGCGCCCGATCCGTCCGAGTTCGACGACGCGCGGATTTTCGGAGACAGCGACGCGCCGGTTGTCGATCTGTTCACCACCATCACGGTCCATCTGTGCGCGGGGGCATACGCCTTCGGTCTTGCCCGCCATGGCCGCGCCCCGCTCGGCCGGCTGCTGAATCTCGTACGCGACCGGCTGGTTGAGGCCGTGGAGCGGCTCGGGACCCGGCCCGGGCAGCCCGGCGCCGTACTGCGCGAACACGTCCTTGACGCGGCGCGCCTGCCGGTCAAGGCGATGGTGTCCGCGGGCACCCTGCTCACCAAGGAGCGCTCGGGCGCGGTCGACATCAACAAGCACTACACCACCGGTCCCAACTACCTGGTGCGGGAGGTGTGAGCGGCGATGCCCGGCACACAACCCACCTGCCGCTCGCCGCATCCGCCGGAGCCGTTGATGTCACTGCCCATGGGCACTGTCTCCACCCACACTGTCTCCACCTACTCCTCCACTCATGCCGCCCCCCATTCCGCCGCCCCGACCGGGCTGCCGAGCGCCGACGTGGCCGTGGCGCACACCCTCCTCAACTGTCTCCTCCGCGAGGTCTCCGGCCCCGAGCACGAGACCGCCGTCATCGACGGCCATCTGCTGCTGCGCCTGCCACGCCGCGGGGTGCTGCTGAAAGTGGCCCTTCGCCGTACGTCCTTCATCGGAGCGCACCGCTTCAGGGGCCCGGTCGCCGAACAGACCGGCACCGGCTGGTCCGAGCTCGACTGGCGCCGCCTCGCCGAGTACACCCATGCCGAGCTCTCGCTCCGTACCGGCGCGCGCAATGACGAATTCCTGGCCCAGGTCGACGCGAGCCATCAGGGCGTCCGCGCCGCCCTGGCCGCGCCGCTTCCCGCCCTCGACGGTGGCCGGCTCGCCACGTACCTGGCATCCGAGCAGTCACTCAGACTCGGCCACCGCTTCCACCCCACCCCCAAGGCCCGCAGCGGCGACCCCGCCCTCTGGTCCGCCTACGCCCCCGAAGCCGCGGCCGCGTTCCCGCTCCACCTGCTCGCCGTTCGCGAGCATCTGACCGTCCAGGAGTCGGCCGAGCCCGGCGCCACCGACCCGCTGGACCGGCTGCATGCGGTGCCCGACGGGTACCGGCTGCTCCCCGCACACCCCTGGCAGTACGCACTGCTCCACGAGCACCCGTCGCTGCGGGCGGCCATCGCCCGGCGCGACATCCTGGATCTCGGCCGCGGCCGAAGCCGGTTCACCGCCACCGCGTCCGTACGCACCCTCTACGACGGCGACACCTTCCTGAAGTTCAGCCTCAACGTCCGCATCACCAACTGCCTGCGCAAGAACGCCAGTTACGAACTGGCCGGCGCGGTCGCCCTCACCCGCCTGCTCGGACCGGCCCTCGCCGAACTGGCAACCCGCTTCCCCCGCAGCGGCATGCTCCGCGAACCCGCCTACCGCAGCCTCGCCATCCCCGGCCCGGACGGCCGGCCCGACCTCGCTCTTCTCGAAGGCTTCGGTGTGATCGTCCGCGAAGGGCTCGACGTCCATCTCCGGCCCGGCACGACACCTCTGCTGGCGGCCGCCATCGCCGATGAGTACCCCACGGGCCCCGCCCATATCTCCAGGCTGCTGGCGGACTCGGACCCCGGCAGCGCCCTGAGGTGGTGGCGGGACTATCTGGCACTGCTCCTCCCGCCCGTCCTGGCCGCCTACTTCGACCATGGTCTTGTCCTCGAACCGCATCTTCAGAACGTCGTCGTCTGTGTCGACGCCGACGGCAGACCCGCCCAGGTCCTCTTCCGTGATCTGGAAGGCACCAAGCTCCTCCCCGAGCACCACGCCGACACCCTTGCCGCGCTGCCGCCCGAGGTCGCGGGCCCGCTGACGTACGACGCCGAGCGAGGCTGGAACCGAGTCGTCTACTGCCTCGTGGTGAACCATGTGTCCGACATGCTCGCCGCGCTCGCCGATCTGCACCCGGAGACCGAACCCTCGCTGTGGGCCGAGGTCCGCCGGGTGCTGCAGGAGTACGCGGACGAGCACGGCTGCCCGGCCCGTCTCGGCGCCCTGCTGGCCGGCGCGCCGCTGCCCGCCAAGGCCAATCTGCTCACCCGCTGGGAGCGCACGGCCGACCGCGAGGCGGGCTATGTCCGCCTTCCTTCCCCGTTCGCCGAGGACGTGCTGTCCGGAGCGACCCGCACCGACGACGTCTGGAGCGCCCGATGACCGCCCCCACCGAGCCGGTGCGCGACCGCGCCCTGTCGCTCCCGGCCCAGAGTCTGCCCGCCTATCTGTACGACCTCGGTGCGTTGCGCGAGCATGCCGCGTCCGTCCGGTCGGCACTGCCCGAGCGCGCCGAGGTGTACTACGCCGCCAAGGCCAACCCGGAGCCGGAGATCCTGGCTGCGCTCGGCCCGTATGTGGACGGCTACGAGGTCTCGTCGGGCGGTGAACTCGCCCATGTCGCAAAGGCTGTTCCGGGGCGTCCGCTGGCCTTCGGCGGCCCGGGAAAGACGCCTGCCGAGATCGCCGCGGCGCTGGACCTGGGTGTGGAGCGCTTCCATGTCGAGAGCGCGTACGAGCTCCGGATGCTGGCGGAACTCGCCTCCCGGCGGTCTTCCGATGCGCCTGTCGGAGTTCTGCTGCGGTTCAACCTTCCCCTGGCCGACGGTTCGTTGGAGGCAAGCGCCCTGTCCATGGGCGGCCGGCCGACGCCGTTCGGTCTCGACCCGACCCAGGCGGATGACGCGGTTCGCCTCCTCACTGACGGCACCTGCCCGCACCTCGAGCTGCTCGGCATCCACGCCCATCTGGCCAGCGGCCTTCAGGCCCCTCAGCAGCTCGCCGCCGCCGAGTCCATTGTGACCTGGGCCGCGAGTCTCGCCGCACGCCACGGCATCGACCTGCGCGAGGTGAACGTGGGCGGCGGCATGACCGTCGACTACACCGACCCCGACGCCCGCTTCGACTGGGCCGCCTACGGGGCGGGCCTCGCCCGCCTCACCGCGGCCCACCCCCGCCTGATGCTGCGCATCGAGCCGGGCCGCGCCCTGACGGCGTACTGCGGCTGGTACGCCACCGAGGTGCTGGACGTGAAGCCGAGCCACGGCGAGGAGTTCGCGGTCGTCCGGGGCGGCACGCACCATCTGCGCACCCCGGCGACGAAGGGCCACGACCAGCCCTACACGGTGCTTCCGGTAAACGACTGGCCGCACCCGTGGCCGCGGTCCACGGCCCGGCAGGAGTTGGTCACCCTGGCCGGCCAGCTCTGCACGCCCAAGGACGTCCTCGCCCGCCGGGTCCCGGCGGCGGGTCTTCGGGCGGGTGACCGTGTGGTGTTCTCGCTGGCCGGGGCGTACGCGTGGAACATCTCCCACCACGACTTCCTGATGCACCCCAAGCCGGGCTTCCACTTCTTGTGCCCTTGACTGTTGACACCCGGTGGTCCTGCGTCTGTCACGGGGCGCCGTCGATCAGAAGCTGACCCTCCTTGACGCCTGCCAGTCGCGCGAACCCCAGCGCGTAGCTGCGCAAGTTCGCTTGTACGAGACGGAGTTCGGCACGGCAGTCGGCGTTGTCCGGCCAGGCCGACTCGGGCCCGTCCGGGGTCGCGTTCTCGTGGGCCAGCAGGCGCGGATGCCAGCAGGACAGGAACGGGCGGAGCTCCCGGTTGAGCATGGTGATGGCGAGATACTCGACGGTCGGACCGCCGGAGACCGGCACCGAGGGGCGTGCGGCCTTCAGCGCCTCACGCGTCGTGGCGAACAGCCCGTACAGCGAGGTGAGAGTCTCGCGGATCAGGCCGTCGTCGTGCTTGAGGGGCTGGGTGCTCACCCGGGTGACAGTCTCGACGAACAAGCGCCATGCCACTTGCCGGGACTCGTCGTTGACCATGAAGGTCAGCTGACTGAACTGCGGCACTGTGATGGTCACTTCGGTCAGTCGCGCGGCGCGGCCGTAGACCTGGAACATCAAGACGCTGACCGCACCGGCGATGCCGCCGGTGACGACGAAGAGATCGCGGCCGGAGAGCCGGGTGACCCCGAAGAGAACGAGTCCTGTGGTGGCGCCTATCAGTACGGAGAAGAGCACTCGGGCGACCGAAGTGCGTAAGAGTTGGCTCATGCGGTCCGTTCGATGCGGTGCGGCGGGCCGTCGATTCACAACAGGTCCTGCCATCGGTCGGCGACTTTGGCGAACGCCTCACCGTACTGGCGTACGACGGGAAAGCAATCCCCGGAGAACGTGGGCAGGCTCAGCAGCTCCGGATACACGCCGTCGGCCACGGGGCATTCCCATAACGGCGGAGTCGACTCCGGCAGAGAGCCGGCCCAGGAGAGTCCGAGACGCTGGGCCTCCGTGCGGGTGATGCGGAAGACGGGAACCCGGTGCAGCGGAGGCGAGCCGGGCCGTTTCACCTGCACTCCTTCGGCCTGCAGGGCGTCCATGAAACGCGGGAGAGGAAGGTCGCCCAGTTCGGCACTCACATACCGGGCCTTGAACCCGTACCAGCCGCCCCGCGCCACTCCCGGAAGTGTTGCCGGCGGACGGATTCCCGGTACTGGGCTCAGTACCTCGCACAGCAGATCGAGGTTGGCACGACGGCGCTCGTTGCGCGCGTCGAGTCGGCGCAGTTGCTGAAGGGCTATCGCCGCCGCCAGCGGATGCATACGGTACTTGTGGCCGAACCCGGTCTGGATAAAGGGAACCAGGTCCTTGTGCATGACCTCGTCCTTGGCTCGGCGTCCGAAGTGACCCAGCATGAGCGCGCGTTCGTAGACCTCGCGCGAGCGCGTCACCAGGATTCCGCCCTCACCCGCTGCCACTGCCTTGTGGCCTTCGAGACTGAAACAGCCCACCGATCCGAACGTGCCGACCTTCTGGTTCCCAATGGTGGCCCCGTGGGCGTGTGAGCAGTCCTCGACCACGGGCAGAGCGTGACGCTCGGCAATGGCGAGCAGCGCCGCCATGTCTGCGGGATGCCCCCACATATGGGTGACGACGATGGCGCGGGTACGCGGAGATATGCGGGATTCGACCGAGCGCGGGTCCATGGTCAGCGTGACCGGGTCCAGATCGGCGAAGACCGGCAGCGCGCCCATCTGGAGCAGCGGGGTCACGGTGGCGAGGAACGTGTAGGTGGGGACGACGACTTCATCACCCGGCCGGATGCCGAGTCCGAAGTATGCGGCGTGCAAGGACGACGTGCCGGAATTGTGGGACAGCGCATACGGGACGCTCTGCTCCTCCGCGTGGTAGTCCGCGAAGGCCTGCTCGAATTCGGCCACGATGCCTGAACGGTCGTAGATGGAGATGACGCCGCGTTCGAGCAGATCGGTCACCGCGGCGACCTCTTCCGTGCCGATGTACGGCCAGTCCTGGCTCCATTCCACCGTCACGGCGGGCGGGCCTCCATGCAGCGCGAGTTTGTCCTTCCGCATCGCTCATCCCTTCAGGTCGAGTCCCTTGATGAAGTCGGACCAGGCTTCCATGGTGGTGGTCTGACGGAGGTTGTCGTCCCAGAACGGCGGAATTTCGCAGACGTTCCGGTCCGTCTTGAGCAGGACGGCCGGGTCATCGGTCACCTCACCGATGACATGCAGTTCGTAGCCGTGTTCGCTGAAGTGCTGCGATGCGTCGGCAAAGGCATCGGGGCGAACCGTGAACGCGTGCCGCAGCGGGGAGTCGTAGCCCGGATCGAAGGAGAGGAGGAACGGAAACTTCTCGACGATACCGAGCGACGAGTCGAGCCGGCCGAGAAGAGGAGCGTTGCGCCGGCTCGCGGCAGACACCGGAAGGAGGTCGGCGTCGATCAGGCATCCAACGTCGTTTCTGGTTTTCACGGTGTAAAGGAATTCGATCAGCCCGTCGCTCAGGTCCATGCCGGAGGTGAAGCATTCACTCTCGGCGGCTGCGGCGACGGCCGATGCGGCACCGATCGGCATCGACTTGTAGGTGCGGAATTTCGTCTTGTCCGCATCGTCGATCAGATGCTCCAGGTGATTCTTTCTGATCTGGTACTCGAGCCAGCCGAAACCGAGTTCGCCCGTGACAACGATTCTGTCACCGGGGCGAGCACCCGACCGCCGGACAATTCCATGTCTGGGCACGGTTCCCCAGGCGAACCCGACGGTCGCCATGTCGCCGTTGTGGAAATTGCCCCCCTCGTATGTCGAGCCGATGCTCGTCAGCACATCGTTGATGCCCAGGGCAATGGACCGGATGTCATCGGCGGGGGTCTGGGGGGGTGCCGCCAGAGCGAGTGAGAAGCCGCGGCATCTGGCGCCCATGGCAATGATGTCATTGCAGGTGGTGCCCGCGATCCAGCGGCCGTAGAAGCGCTGGGGGGCAAGGGAGGCGTCGGGCTGCTGGATGAAGTAGGGCTGGTCCATCGAATAGACAAGAAAGGGGGCATCATTCTGTCCGGTCATCTTCGCCAGGTCGAGCACCACCGCATCCTCGAAGTTTCCTGCCTGGGCCGTGCTGGCGAGCGGCCCCAAAATTTCCTGGATGAATGTCTTCTCCTGATAGTTCAGCAGATTCATAAGAAGCCCCTTCTGGTGTTCGCATGTTCGTAGAATGCTTCGAGCAGCCGTACCGTCGCCACATGACGGTCGAGTGATGTCTCAGATGTTTTTCCGGCCATGAAGTCCCTCAGAGAACGGGTGTCGTGCGCGTTGTCGAGGTGGTGACGGGTGATGCGCGTTCCGGATTTCTGGGTGTGCACGGCGACCAGTGATATGGAGCCGTCCAGACGTTCCCTTCTGACCCGCACGGAGGCTCTTGTTCCCTCGATCAGGAGATACTCGCCCGGACATACCGCATCGAGACCGATGCGCAACCGCAGTTCCATTTCCTGACCCACGCAGGATATGCGGGCACTGTCCTCGACGGAGAATTTCCCCCGGCCGAGACGAACAAAGCGCGGCACGAGGTCGTGACAGCTGCTGTCCAGGAGCCACTGCAGCGTATTGATCGTGTGATACCCGAGATCGAATAGAACCCCTCCGCCCGCCAGCAGCAGATCGTTGCGCCAGCTCTTGCCGAACGAAGGAACGGGAGCCACGGTATCGTGATAGATGATCTTCGTCACTCTGCCGATGCCGCCGGACGAGATGCACTTCCGTACGAACTTGAGATCTGTGCGGTGCACTCGCTGCTCCGAGACGGCGAGCCTTCCACCGCTCATGCCTCTCAGTCGGTCCGCTTCCTCCGCGCAGCGTGCCAGAGGTTTTTCCACGAATGTCATCATTCCCGATGCAAGTGCCACCCAGGCGTGCTCGAAATGGAGTCCGCTGGGGGAGGCCACGATGACCATGTCCGGCCTGCTGTCGCGCAGGACGGTCGCCGACAATTCTTCGGACGTCACCGGAGTGGGTTGACCGAGAAGGCCGGAAATCACGCTGTCGCGCGCATGACGGCTTGGATCGATGACGGCTACGAGTTGGGCCTCGCACTCCTTGAGGACGGGAAGTATCGCAGTTCCGAACCTTCGGCCGCACCCGACCACAGCCACCCGTGACGGGGTGGTCCCTTTCGGGCCCTCCGGTTTCGGCTTCAGAATATCATTACCCGTCTGCAATGCTTCACCAACCTGATATCCGAACAGCAGAGGAGTGAGTCCCCGCGATGCTCGGCAGTTCGAAGCCATTGATATGCTGATGGCGTTTTACCGGAAATCGGTTGAGTGGTCGGCGGCGACCGCCACGGCGGATTCTCATTCGACGCCGGACTGATCATCCGGCGCGAATCTATTGGCGAAAGTCAGCCACTGGGAAGGTCGATCCTGATATCTGCGAGGGACAAACTTCTCGTCCGTGTAGTACTGCAGCAATCGCTCTTCGCCATTCGTCCGCCGAATGCGAACACCGCTTTCGTCCTGCTCGGTGCGCTGCACCGCTGTGCCGATGCGGACCACTCGGCCGTTCCCCCGCAGATCGTGCTCGACAGCCGCCGCCACGGCTGCGAAATCTGCTTCCTCGCAGGCGAAGACCACTTCCCAGTCATGACCGGCACTGAACAGGAACAGTCCCGTCGGGAGACCGAGGATGCCGGCGAGCGTGCGTGCCTCGTCGCCGATGATGTCGGAGATCGCCGCCTCGTCGAGTTCGAAGCCCACACTGCTCTCCCGCCCGAGAATTTCCAGGCAGGCCAGTACACCGTCGCTGGTGTCCATGGCGGACTTCATGAGGCCGGTGCGTACGGCGCTTGCCATGACTCTGTCCGGCAGATACAGCAACTCGTACTTCGCCTTGGGGTCGACGACTTTCCGCAGCTGGGGGAAGTCACGCATGACGCCGGAGCGGTCCATACGGTAGTACTCGACCAGCTCCTGAGCCCATCGAGTGCCGATCGGGCGGCACCCGCCGGTGGGGCTGGAAGCGAGTGTGATGCCGATGGCATGTCCCTGGCGCACTGAATTCCTGGTGAGGATGCGGGACTTGTCGACGTATCCGATGCCCACACAGCCCACCGACTGCTCGCTGCGCTCCTTGGAATCTCCCCCGATGACGGCGACGCCGTAGCGAGCGGCCTCGCGCACCACGGCCTCGATCAGACGCCGGGCATAGCCGACCGAGACCGAACGCGACAGGAAGAGATTGAGGAGCAGCCCGACCGGCTGGGCACCCATGGAAATGATGTCAGCCAGCGTCTGGACCACCGTGAAACGGCCCACGTACTCGGGCGACTTGCCGGGTTCGGCCAGCGATCCCGGAGCGGAGTCCGTTGTGTACACAAGGCCTTGACCGTTGGCCGCTCCGTCGAACGACACGACCGCGGCGTCGTCACCGATGCCTACGGTGAGGCTGAAATTGCGGTCCAGCTCCGGGCCGTGCGTAGCGGTGTGCTCGCGGATCCACTTGTGGAAGTGGTACTCGCCGACGGAGATGAGTGGGGTGTTGTCCGGAACCTCGTTCATGGCCCGACGGCCGCTGTGCTCCAATTCGAAGCGCAACTCCATGCCTTCTTTGGCGAGCCGGATCTCCTGATAGAGCCTGTCCGCGTGTTCCAGATGCTCGCGGTACAGGGTGCCGGCGTCGTCGTCCGGACTGCGGGACATCCGGAAGTAGCCGCGGGCCAGGGCCGCATGCGCCCTCGCCAGAGCCGGACGGAGGCCCCGCTGGTTGAAGACCTGACGGCCGAGCTCATAGCTGTCGAGCGCCCGCTCCATGTTCCCCAGCACTTCGTACAGACCGCCGAGCGACAGATGGGAGAGACCGAGGGTGTAGCTGTGTCCGTGGACCTCGCGCATGCGCAGCGCCTTGCGCAGATACTCTTCCGCGCGCGTCAGGTTCTCGCGCCTGCTGGGGACATGCCTGGTCCAGGCCCGGCCCAGCCAGTCGTAGATCGTTGCCAGCCGGATCGGGTTCTCGAAGCCGGAAAGGATCTCCAGCGCGCTGTGAGCACGCTCGGTCGGCGGGTCCGCATGGGTGTGCGTCCCGTCGCGGTCGTCGATCGTCGCGTCGACGTACATCAGCACGGCCGAGAGGTAGCGCGCCGCTCCATGCGTCTCCTTGCCCCGGACGGCAAGCAGTTGTTTGGCGTCCTTGAGGCTGCTGCGGGCTCGGGTGAAGTCCATCCGTGCCACATACAGCTGCGCCAGCTCCCGCAGGCAGTCGGCGAGCACCAGGTCGCCGTAGCTGCCGTCGGTGGATTCCGCGAGATACTCCGCGACGCCGATCGTGCGCTGGATCACGCGCTCACCGGCGTCGAACTTGCCGCGCTCGCGGAGCACGTTCCCGAGGACACGGCCGGTCTGCACATAACCGGGCAGCTCGCCGGCGGCCCGGAACTCCAGCTGCAGATTCGTGATCTCCTGCTCGATACCGGCCGACCGCCGGTCGCCCAGCTCGTATTCGAGTGACATTCGCTCGAGCGTGAGATGCAGCCGAAGGTTCTCCGCCTGTGCGGTCAGGTCGGAGGGTGTGGCCAGCAGCTCATTGTGGATCAATTCGACGGCCTGCCGCCAGTCGCCGCGGAATCTGAGAGCGAGCGCCTGGTTGTAGACCGCGGAGAGCCTCAGATGGTCGCCCGCATTGAGCTCACTCACAGCGATTCGGTAGGCCTCAGCGGCCAGTTCGGCGACTCGGGGCGAGCAACAGAGGCGGTCGACCAGCACATTGATCGGCGTTCTGTCGTTGGCGGCGAGCACCTGCTCGTTCAGCTTGGCCACCCGGGACTGGGGAGCGGCCTTCCGTCCGGGCCGGCTCGCCACCCTGCGGGCCTGGGGGATGAATTCGTTCACCGAGAACGAGGGCGCGTCCAGCTCGGGAGCGGGAGGGGGAGCGTCTCCGGCGACTGCGAGATACACCGGAGACCCGGCAGCGGCATGCTCCAGTTCCTTGCGCCCCAGGCTGTAGGTTTCGGCCGACGCGACCGTCCACAGGAGAACGTGCGGGATTTCCGTGGCATTCGCCTCGCCCGGTCCACCCTTTCTCCGCCATCCGGGCCGCGCCTGAATAATGAGGTCGGCCAGCGCTCTGTCCTCGATGTCGTACAGCAGGACGGCGTTCTCCAGGGGGACACCCGATGGATTGTTCCGCGGGCTCGGCCTTGAGGGCGGCGAGGCCTGCACCTCTTGATGCAGCAGCCGTACGAGCAGCTCGTGGACGTGACGCCACTGGGCGTCCGTGTCCTCCCAGGTATCGCTGATCTCCAGGCGGCGGTACGCCGTGTACGACTTGGCCGGTGCACTGCGGGACGACAGCCCGGTGAAGACCGCGACGACCTTCTTGCCGAACGCCTCCGCGAAGTCGAGCTCGCGTTGCGTGGCCCGTGCGTGGGCGTAGGCGCTGGTGACCAGGGCCACGACGAGGTCGCAGTCCTGAATGGCGTTGGCCATTTCCACGCGCGGTGAACTGGCCCCGAAATCGTCCTCCATGATGACCCGGAAGCCGGATGCGGCGAGCTCTCGGCCGAGCCAGACAGCCCGGTTCTTCTGGTGGTTCTCAAAGCTGAGGAAAACGGTGAGCTGCATCCTTGTCCCCCCAGACGGATGAGGTGTTTCTTCCGTCAGCTTCAGCCCTTGTCGCTGTGAATGCGTGCGTGCAGGTGCATGTCGTGCCAGCCGTCCAGGTGTCGCGTCTGACTGCGCATCGTGCCTTCGAACGTGAACGCGGCCTTCGTGGCAACGCGGCACGACGCGGTGTTGATGGTGGAATGCGCCGCCGTCACCCGATGCAGCCCTATGTCCTCGAAGGCCCATCGGGCGAGTTCCTGAAGCGCCCTTGCAGCGATGTCCTGCCCGCGGGCCGGCGGGAGGACCCAGTAGGTGCAGTCGCCTCGTCCCGCGCGCAGATCGATGTAACGCAGTCCGGCACGGCCGACGATGTCCCCGGTCTTCGCGTTCGTGATGGCCCAGTTCGCCCCGGACTCCCGCTGCCAACTCCGCTGCCGGGCAATGATCCACTGGCGGGCATGCTCCTCCGTGGTCACTTTCAGCATGTGCCACTTCTGGATCTCGGGATCGCTGAAGGCCTCGATGACCTGCGGAGCGTCGTCGGTTTCCCACGGCCGGAGCACGAGTTCGTAGGAGGCCTGGAGCACTGGTTGGGGCGTGTCCGCCATTCTGCCGGGAGACACGGCAGCAGGCACGAGCGAGAGCATGAGGCATATGCTGACACGTCGGACGCCTCGGGGCACTCCTTTGGGCGAACCTGGCTGACATGCGACGCAGCGCCGAGAACGCCCAACTCTCCCTGCCTCAGGGGTGTACGCGGCACTGCCGGGGGCGGCCGGGGTGTGATGATCGCGGTCATGCATGCTGGCCGGGTGACCATGCTCTCCGGCTTCCTGCCCATCTGGGCGATCACCGCCGTCGGCTGGGCGGCGGGCCGGTTCAATGTGCTCGGGGCTCAGGCGCAGACCGTGCTGGGGCGATTCGCCTTCGCGTTCGCCATGCCGGCGTTGCTGTTCCTGACGCTGTCCAGGTCACGGGTGTCCGAGCTGGCCGGCCCAGGCGTGGCGGTGTTCGCGGCCAGCCTCGTCATCGTGTTCGGGGTGGGCCTGCTGCTTGGCCGGTGGGTCTTCCGCCGCCGCCAGGCCGACCGAGCCATAGGCGCGATGGCCGGGGCCTATGTCAACTCCGCCAATCTGGGCATCCCCATCGCCGTGCACGTCCTGGACGACGCATCGTTCGTGATCGCGGCGGCGCTGTTCCAGACGCTGTTCATCACGCCGGTGATCCTGGTGCTCATAGATCTGGATGTACGGCGCGGAGCGCGCGACCGCTGGGGCCGGATCCTGAAGCTGCCTCTGCGGAATCCCATCATCGTGGCGTCGGCCGCCGGGGTGACCGTCGCCGCGGCGGGCTGGCGGCTGCCCGCCGAGCTGACCGCTCCGGTCCAGATGCTCGGCGGCGCGGCCGTGCCCGCCGCGCTGTTCGCCCTCGGGATGTCGCTGAACGCGCGGGCGCAGCGGCCCGACGCCATGGGCCGCACCGAACGGCGCGTGCTGGTCGCGCTCAAGATCGCCGTCCAGCCGCTGCTCGCCTATGCGCTCGCGCGCTGGGGCTTCGGTCTCGACGGGCACGAGCTGTTCGCCGTGGTGCTCTGCGCCGGTCTGCCGACGGCGCAGAACGCCTTCATCTTCGCTTCCGAGTACCGGCTGAACACGGATCTGGCCAGGGACACCGTCCTGCTGTCCACGCTGCTGTCGATGGGGTCGCTGTCGCTCATCGCCTGGCTGCTGGCGTGACCGCGGCGTCCGGCGACTGAGGACGGACCGGCAGCAGGACGGCCCCGGCCACCGCGACGGCGGTCGACCGCCTACCGGTCGACCGCCTCCGGCACAGGCTCGCCGGACATCGCCGCGGCCATCCGCAGATGCGGCGCGGCGTCCCGCGGGCGCCCCTGGCGCTCCAGCGTGCGGCCGAGCATCAGCCGCGCGTAGTGCTCCACCGGGCTGAGCTCCAGGACGGCGCGCAGCTCGACCTCCGCCAAGCGCAGCCGTGCCGAGTGGTAATAGGCGCGGGCGAGCAGCAGACGCGGCGCGATCTTCTCCGGCGACTCGGCGACCAGACCTGCCAGAATGCAGGCCGCGGTGACGTACTCCTTGGCGTCGAAGAACAACTGCGCGCGATCCCACCGCTCCGCGGGGGTGCCGAACTCGTAGTACCTCTCGTTCACGTGCTCTCCTCCTCGGAGCCCCGGTCTGCTGCTTGCACGGTGCACAGCACAGAGAGATGGTTGAATATTCCACTATCATTTGGGCGTGGGGGCTGACGGCTCGCGTCCGTACAGGAATAGGTTGAGCGCCATGAGCAATCTCGATCGTCAGGCCGCCCTCTCCGTCTGCGGCGGTCGTGGCTTCGTCGTCGCCGAACCCGTCCGTGAACTCCTCAGCCCGCGCCATGTCCAGCTCGGCGAGTCCACCGAGGTCCGCAGGCTGCTGCCCAACCTCGGCCGCCGCATGGTGGGAGCCTGGGCCTTCGTCGACCACTACGGTCCCGACGACATCGCCGACCAGTCCGGCATGCAGGTCCCGCCCCACCCGCACATGGGACTCCAGACCGTGAGCTGGCTCCACGAGGGCGAGGTGCTGCACCGCGACAGCGCCGGCAGCCTGGCGACGATCCGACCGCGCGAACTCGGCCTGATGACCTCCGGCCGGGCGATCAGTCACTCCGAGGAGAGCCCCAAGCCGCACGCCCGCTTCCTGCACGGAGCCCAGCTCTGGGTCGCGCTCCCCGACGCCGAACGGAACGTCGAGGCGCAGTTCCAGCACCACGCGGACCTGCCGACCGTCAGCGGGCCCGGCCTGACCGCCACCGTCATCCTCGGTCAGCTCGACGGCGCGCTCTCGCCCGGCACCACGTACACCCCGCTCGTCGGCGCCGATCTGGCGCTCTCCCGGGGTGCGACGGCGAGCCTGCCGCTGGACCCCGACTTCGAGTACGCCGTGCTCTGCATGTCCGGTGAGACACATGTCGACGGCGTGCCCGTACTGCCCGGTTCGATGCTCTACCTCGGCTGCGGCCGCACCGAACTCCCCTTGCGCGCCGAATCCGACGCGGGCCTGATGCTCCTGGGCGGCGAGCCCTTCGAGGAGGAGATCGTCATGTGGTGGAACTTCATCGGGCGTACGAACGAGGAGATCGCGCAGGCGCGGGCGGACTGGATGACAGGCTCCCGCTTCGGCGAGGTGAAAGGATACGATGGCGGCCGGCTGCCTGCCCCCGAGCTGCCCCCGGTGGCCCTGAAACCACGGGGAAGGGTGCGTTGACCTCAGGTGATGGGTCCGCTGCGAGTCACTGTCAAATGCCCCTACCAGAGGTGCGGATGACCCGGCCGTCGGCTGACCCGACCGGCACGCGCGGCAGCGGTGCTGGACATCTGCGGCTGTCCAGGACCCTCCGCGCATCCGCATCACTCGGCGATGTAGGTGCGGTAGGTCCAGCGGTAGACAGGCATTATTTCACCGTGCAGGGTGCGGTACTCGTGCGTGAACTCGAAGTGCTCGTAGGCGTTGTGGCGCAATATCTTGACCGGCTCCCCGCACCCTCCGGGTGGCAATGCCCAGACTTGAGGAAGGTCGTCCGGGCCTCCGTGAAGAAGCACCAGATTCGATTGGGGCATGGCTCATGCCTCCAGCAGCCTGGGATGAGTCGGAGTGGGGCAGCGTTGAAGGGCGAGCCGGGCGGACGAGCCGTCAGCGCGGCTCGCCTGCGGGCTTATGAACCAGCAGGGTCCCGGAGCGTGAGGCTCATGTGGTCGGCGAGACCTGTGGCGAGTGCCGCCAGCGTCGGATGCTGATAGATGAAGTTGGCGGCGATTTTGATGCCGAGACCGGTTTCCAGGCGGGTGCGCAGTTCCAGGGACAGCAGCGAGTCGAACCCCAGCGACTTCAGCGGAGTCTGCGGGTCGAGGGTGGTGTTTCCCAGCCGGAGCACCGCGCGGATGTGGTCGGCGATGTACGCCTCGAGGGCGGTGCGTCGGGCCAGACCCGCAGGTATGGAGCTCAGCTCGGCCCGAATGTCGATGCTGTCGTCCTGCTCGGTGTTGCCGGACGGTTCGTCTGCGAGGAGGCTGAACAGCGACGAATGCCGGACCGCCGGGAGGATCCAGGTGTCCGGTTTCCCGGGGATCACGGCGGTGCGTGTGCGCCGGTGCAACAGGAGCGCATTCAGCGCCTGGAGTCCCTTCTTCGTGGGGATGGTCTGGTAGCCGCGTTCGGCGAAGTCGACGGCAGCTCCTGTCTCACCCCATGCGCCCCAGTTCACGGAGAGAGTCGGCATGCCGCGGACCGTCCGCCAGGTGGCGAATCCATCGAGCCAGGAGTTGGCGGCGGCGTAGGCACCTTGGCCGGGGTTGCCCAGCAGGGAGGCCATGGACGAGAACACGACGAACCAGTCGGGGGCGTGGCCGGCGGTCGCTTCGTGCAGCCTCCACGCACCGGTCGCCTTGGGGCGCCACACCCGTACGAGCTGGTCGTCGGAAATGTTGGTGACCGCGGCGTCGTCGAGGACCATGGCAGCGTGCACGAGGCCGCGCAGGAGCAGGCCGTTCGCGGTGGCGTCGGTCACGAGGCGTTCGGCGGTGCCCGGGTCGGCGATGTCGCCGAGAGTGACCGTGATCCGGGTCCCGCGGGCACGCAGCTCCTCCAAGGTCCGTACGGTGGATTCAGAGCCGGGCGAACGGCCATTGAGGACGATGTGACCGGCGCCCTGTTCCGCGAGCCAGCGGGCTGTCGCGAGGCCGACACCCCGCAGTCCGCCGGTGACGATGTAGGCGCCGTCCGGGGACACGGCCGACGGTCCTTCGGGGATCACGGCGGTGGTACCGCCCCGGTCGGGGACGGTCAGGACCAGCTTGCCGATGTGGCTCGCCCCGGCCATGAAGCGGAATGCCTCCGTGGCCTCGGCCAGTGGGAAGCTTTGGTGGGGCAGGGGCTCGAGCCGTCCCGAGGCGACCTCGCCGAGCACCTCGCGGAGAATGGCGGTGAACACCTCTGACCGCTTGTGCTGGACCTCGATGAGGTCGACGGTGCTGAGGGTGATGTTGTGCCGGAACGGCGACAGCCCGACGGACGCGTCGGAGAGGATGTCGCGTACCCCGAGTTCGATGAAACGGCCGAAGGGGCGCAGAGTTTCGAGCCCGGAGCGGATCGCCGCGCCGGACAAGGAGTTGAGGACGACATCGACGCCCTCGCCCCCGGTGGCGGCGCGCGTCTGCTCGGTGAAGCGCAAGGACCGGGAATCCATGACGTGCTCGATTCCCATACCGCGCAGATAGCCGCGCTTCTCCGTATTGCCGGCTGTGGCCAGTACCTCGGCCCCCAGCATCCGGGCCACGCCGATGGCGGCAAGGCCGGTCCCGCCGGTCGCGGAGTGGATCAGAACCCGTTCACCGGCGGTGAGTCGCGCCACATGGCGCAGGGCGTACCACGCGGTGACGTACGCGGCGGGGAGCCCTGCCGCTGCGGTGAGGTCGATCCCGGCCGGTACGGGCGCGACGGAATGGACGGGCACGGTGACGAACGAACCGAAGGCCCCGCCCCGCAGGTCGATGGCCAGCACCGGCTCACCTACGCAGACGGCCGTGACGTCCGGCCCCACCGCGGTGACCGTCCCCGCGCACTCGAAGCCGATGCGGTACCGCGCGTCCTCGTCGGCGGAGAGAAGGCCCATGGCTGTGAGCACGTCCCGGAAGTTCACCGCTGCGGCACGGACGCGGAGTTCGACTTCCCCAGGCCCCGGGGCGGGCCTGTCGGTGACGACGAGTTCGAGGGAGCCCAGGTCGCCGAAGCGGCCGACTCGGAGCCGGAAGCGGTCCGTACCGTAGCGCACGGTGCGTGTGGTGGCCGTGGTGCGCTCGGTCTCCGTCAGCGGGGCGTAGTCCAGCCGGGCGATGTGGCGGGTGCCGCCGCGCAGGGCGACCTCGTCCTCGGGACCTGCGTTCAGCAGTTCGGCCGCCACGTGGTGCAGTGCCGCGTCGGCCGGGTCGGCGTCCAGATGGGTGGCGCGGACTTCAGGGTGCTCGTAGGCGAGGACGCGTACCACTCCGCGCAGTGCGCTCTGGCCGGGGTCGGCCGGCTCTCCGGGGCCGACGGTCTGGGCGCCACGGGTGACCACGAACAGGCGAGGAGGTTCGGGGCAGCCGGAGACGGCGGCTTGCGCGGTGTCGAGCAGCCGTCGGGTGCGTCGCAGTGCATGCGCTGCCGGATCCCCGCCTTCGGCGGGTGGCGCGCAGAGCAGCACCACCGCGTTCGGGGGCGCGGGGTGGTCGCTCCAGCGGTCGACGAGTACGCCCTTGAGCAGCCCGAGCGGCTGGTCGCCCACGGGGATGTCGAGCACGTCGGTGGTCGCCCCTGCCGTGTGCAGCATGGCGGCCAGCGCCTGGGCGGAACCGTCCGCCTCACCGATGACGAGCCAGCTTCCCTGCGGTGTCGTCCCTTTCGTCTCCGGGCGCTCAGCAGGTTGCCAGCGGGTCTCGAGGAACCAGCCGTCGATACCGGCTGCACCGGACGCCCCATGGCGTACCAGCTGCAGGCTGTCGATACTGAGGACGGGCCTGCCCGCCTCGTCCAGCAGGCGGACGTGTCCGGTGACACCGTCGGCCTTCTCCTCCACGATGCGGGCGTGACAGTACACGGCTGTCGTGGGGTCGCCGAGGATGCGTAGTGCCTTGACCCCGACCGGAAGGACCAGGCCCTGGCCGGGCTCCCGGATCAACCCCGCCACCAGCGTTTGCGCGCAGCAATCGACAAGGACCGGGTGGATACGCAGATGGTGCGGCGCCGATGTGGCCTCCGCCGGTAACTCGACGCGGGCCCACGTGCTCTCGCCATCGCGTGAGACCCGCAGGCTCGTGATGCCGGTGAAGGCTGGGCCGTGTTCGATGCCGCGGGCGCGCATGCTCGCGTAGAGGGAGGCCGGGTCGAGGGCGACGGGGTGTTGTGCCGGCAGAGCCGTCAGTTTCGCCGTCGGCGGGAGCGGCGGTGCACCGGCGTGGTGCAGCTCGGCAGTCGCCTGTCGTACCCAGCCTCCGTCGCCACCGCGACCGAAGATCTCGCACTCGGCACGGTCCGGATCGGTCACGGTCACGCTTGTGACCACCTCGGTATGCTCGGACAGTTGCAGCAACTCGAGGAACCGGACGTCGGTGACTTCGATTTCCTGCGGAGGCGCGCCAAACACCTCGCAGGCTGCTGTCAGGGCGACGGCGCAATAGCCGGCGCCGGGAAATACCGGATCCGCGTGCACCTGGTGGTCGGCCAGCCATGGCACCGCAGTGGTCCCCGCGTCTCCCCGCCAGTAGTGGCGGACCTGTTCACCAGGGACCTCGGCGTGTGTGCCGGGCAGGCCGTCGGCCGTTCCCGCGGGAGTGCCCGGGAACGGGGCGACATCCGCCCAGTGACGTTGCCGGTCGAAGGTGAAGGAGGGTACGTCGGCGAGCTCCGCGTCCGCGTAGAGCTTCGACCAGTCGACACTGACGCCCGCGCAGTGCAGAGCAGCCAACTGGGTGCGGAACGTGGCCAGTTCCTCCTCATCGCGGCGCAGTGTGGGCAGGACGACCGGGTGCTCGATGAGACGTGGCAGGCTGTCCGTGACGGAGCGGGTGACAACCGGGTGGGGAGAGACCTCGACATAGACGTGGTGCCGGTCCGCGGCAGCTGCGGCGATCGCGGAGGCGAACCGGACGGGACGGCGTAGGTTCGCGCACCAGTAGACGGCGTCGAAGTCGGGAATCCGGCGTGGGTCACTCAGAACTGTCGAGTAGAACGGGACTAGGGGCGGCTCGGGTGTCACGTCCAGCAGAGCCGCGCGGAGGTCGGCCAGCAACGGATCCACCTGTGGAGAGTGCGAGGCGACATCCACGGCGATCAGGTGCGCGGGGATGGCTCGCGCATCCCAGGCGGCAACAAGCCGTTCCACCTCTCGCCTTTCACCGGCGACGACCGTTGAGCCGGGGGCGGCCAGGACGGCGACCGAGACCGCCCCGGTTGCACGGGCGGTGTTGAGTTCCTCTTCCACCGCGGCCCGGTCCAGGTTCACGGTGGCCATGGCGCCGGCCCCCGCAATGCGGGTCAGCAGCGAGGACCGGCGGCAGATGACCCGCACACCGTCGGCGAGAGTCAGCGCTCCGGCAACGACAGCGGCCGCGACCTCACCCATGGAATGGCCCACGACCGCGGCCGGTTCGATCCCGTGCGCCCGCCACAGAGCGGCAAGCGAGATCTGCAGCGCGAACAGCAAGGGCTGCACACGCGAGCATTCGGTGACCGGCACCCGGGTGTACACCATGTCGAGTACGGAGAACCCGCCTTCGTCCCTGATCAGCGCATCGGCTTCGGTCATGGCCTCGGCGAAGGCCGGTTCGTCGTCCAGCAGAGTGCGTCCCATGCCCGGCCATTGCGAGCCCTGCCCGGAGAACACCCATACCGGGCGCCGCGAGACTCCGGCGGCCACCGCGCCGGACACAAGGCCCGGGTGGGCCACTCCGGCCGCGAAGGATCTCAAGGCGCGGACCAGGTCGTGGCGGGAGGCGGCCACCGCACCGAGGCGGCCGCGGCCCGGCGAGCGCCTCAGCGCGAGTGTGTGGGCGACGTCGCGCAGCGGCACGCTCGATCCGTCACCCTCGAGCCAGTCGGCGAGCCGTTCCGCCGCCAACGGGAGCATGGCGGTGGAGCCCGCGGGCACGAGAAAGACCTCGGGCGTCGTGCCCTCCGGCCGGCGTGGGACAGGCGGGCGGCTGGGGGTGGCAGGCGGTGCCTGTTCGAGTACGACGTGGGCATTGGTACCGGAATACCCGAAGGATGAGACTGCCGCGAGCCGGGGGCTGGAGCGGGTGGGCCACTCGGTCAGCCGCGTGGGCACGAAGAAGCGGGATCCTTCCGGCGCGATGGCCGGGTTCCACTCCGTGAAGTGCAGATTGGGCGGGACGAGTCCGCGCTGCAGGCACAGCACGGCCTTGATCAGGCCGATGACCCCGGAGGCGGGTTCGAGATGTCCCAGGTTCGTCTTGACCGATCCGAGCGCGCACCGCTCCCGGCCCACGCCGTAGACCTGTGCCAGGCTCGAGAACTCGATCGGATCCCCGACAGGCGTGCCCGTACCGTGCGTCTCGATCATCCCCACGTCCTGTGGGTCGGTCCCGGCACGTGCCAGTGCCTCCCGGAACAGGGCCTGCTGGGCGGCCGCCGAGGGTGCGGCCAGCCCGTCGGACCGACCGTCCTGATTCACGGCCGAGCCGCGTATCACGGCGAGTACACGGTCACCGTCCCGCAGGGCGTCGGCCAGGCGTTTGAGTACGACGACACCGCACCCCTCACCGCGCACGAAGCCGTCCGCGGCGGCATCGAACGTACGGCACCGTCCCGTGGGCGACAGCATTCCCATCCGCGCGAAGGACCTCATTGTCCTGGATCCGAGGATGAGCGTGACGCCGCCGGCCAGGGCGAGGTTGCACTCACCGGACCCCAGCGCCCCGCACGCCAGGTGGAGTGCGACGAGCGATGAGGAGCACGCCGTGTCCAGTGCGACACAGGGACCGTTCAGCCCCAGGAGATAGGAGATCCGTCCCGCGGCGACGCAGTGACCGTTCGTCAGGAGTGAGCCCTCCAACTCCAGCGGCTGCCCGGCGAGCCCCTCGTAGAAGTCGTTGTAGCTGATGCCCAGGTACATTCCTGTGGAGCTTCCGGCCAGCCGGTCGGGCGGCAGCCCCGCGTGTTCCAGTGCCTCCCATGCCACCTCCAGCAGTACCCGGTGCTGCGGGTCGAGCACGTCCGCCTCGCGACCGGAGACACCGAAGAAGGCCGCGTCGAAGCCGGACACGTCCCGCAGATAGCCGCCCTGTCGCGCCATCGGATTTCCGTTCCCGGGCCCGGCGCTGCCGTAATGAGCGCCTGATGCCCCGGTCCCGGTACGACCGGCAGGAGGGCTCCCCACCGCATCCCGTCCGTCGGCCAGCATTCGCCACAGCGCGGCGGGTGAATCGGCATCGCCGGGAAGCCGGCACCCCAGTCCGACAACGGCGATGCGCTTGTACTCTCCGCCCTCTGGGTGCTCACGCTGGACCATGGAAACCTCCTCCTCCCGTCCGTCAGACGGGTCCGGATCGAAAACACACTGTGGAATGGCCGTGTACCGGTCGGGTTTCTCAGCGCCGCTCAGCGGCGTCCAGGCTTCCCAGCAGGACCGCGCTCTTCACGCCACCGATCTGGTACGTGAAATTCAGCGCATGATGGAAGTCGAGAGAACGGGTGCGTACACCAGGGACCGGATCGAATATGAGACCGTCGGCCGGCTGCTCACAATTCGCCGTAGGGCATACCTCGCCCCGTTCCATCATGAGGAGGGTCAGCGCCACCCCGAGGCATCCCGCCGGGGCTCCGTTGTGGCCGAAACAGCCTTCCTGGGAAGTCATGAGGAGACCGGCCGCGGCCGAGCCGTACAGGTGTCTGACCGCATTGACTTCAAAGGCGGTGACGACGGCGTCACCGTCGCTGCCGCCGTGAATGTAGGGCACCTGCTCGATGGACCACCGGTCCCCGAGGCAGGCACGGACGGCGGCCACGAGCCCCATACCACTCTCGTCGCTTGCCAGTGGGTTGGCGAGCCCGTCGCGGGTCGTGGCCTGTGCGAGAATCTGGCCGTACGTGCGAGCGCCACGCCGATGTGCGTGGTCCCGGCTTTCCAGGATCAATGTCGCCGAACCCTCACCGTAGTTCACGCAGTCCGCACGCCAGTCATACGGCCGCATAAGGCGGTCGAAGGACGGCAGGAGCGCCGGTTTGCCGGCCGATCGGATGGACGTGTTCGCTTGCTGAGCGACACGTAACAGGCGCTGTGCGTTCCGGACCAGACCGACGTTGAAAACGTCGACGCCGGTCACCACCGCAATGTCCACGACGCCATCGGCAATCATGCGGCGGGCATTTCCGAGCTGGACCGCGGACGACGCACAACCGCAGGACACCGTGTAGCAAGGACCGGTGGAGCGGGTCACCGCTCCCTGCACCAGGGCGACATCGGATGGAGAAACGGCCAGTTCGGTGCCGATGAAGAGATCCATCGCCTCCAGGGCGCTGATCGTCTCAGGGTCGGCCCCGAGGACTGCCTGATAGCTGCCCACTTGGGCGTCCACCCCGCCCCGGCCTGCCAGAATCGCCGCGGCTGTCAGGTCTCCCGAGTACGGGTTCAACTCGGCATCCACGCACGCCTCTGCCAGTGAGACCAGGCCGAACCGATGCGCGGCGGTGAAGTGGCGGGCGAAGACTCCAGGAAATTCGGGCAGACGTTCCTCGAACATGGCATCCGAAAGGTGCACCGGTCCGTGATAGACGCCGTCACGTAAGAGACATGAACGTCCGTGCGAAGCGATATCCCAGACTTCCTCCGCGGTGAAAACGGGCCGGCCCTCACCCGGCAGGCAGAACCCCATGCCGGTGACCACGGCATCTCGTGTGCTCGCTCCCGCACTTCCTCGAGTTGCCGCCGCTCGAGCACTCATGTCACACCTCCGCACGCTGGGACGGCATGGCAATGCGCCACACCACTGCCAGGGACTGGGTCGTGTCAGGACCCGGAATGCCGGACGTACTGGTGAGCGGCTCGGCTCGCAGCCGAGACCTGCTCGAACACAACTGGCGCCTTTTGCGACGCGATGAAGGCCTGGCGTACCTGTCGGCCGCCGACAGCCTGAACAAAACCGACGACAGTTTCGTTCTGTAAGGCTGTCCTTACCTTAAGGTGTGACGGGCAGTTACCGATGGGCCGGTGCCACGGCGCTCGAAGCACTGAAAACGTCAAGCGTGCGCCTGAACTCCACCGGCGTATTCCGCTTTCCCGAAGCTCCGGGTTCGACGGCCGAGAAAGTTGGAGTTTCTCCGCGGTTCGCTGCGAACGCAAGCGCCGGGCGCACTCGCTCGGGCGCAGCGTGCAGAGCACCCGGACGCGCCCGGCCGTGGATTTCCCACGGAGAGGCAGGAGTCGAGCGAGTTGGCGCTACGAACGCGCCTGAACGTTTTCCTCGACTTCTCGTGAGCGAGTTGTGCAATGCGAGAGTGGATCTTGGCCATGAATGATCAAGAGCCAAGGACAGAGGTCCGCGCGGGAACCCTCAGCATCTGTGTCGCGCGGGCCCTGTCCGAGGCGGGCTGCCCACAGCCCGGCTCGACCCCGCTGATGTGTGTGGCGTATCCGGTCAGGCGCCGGCCAGGGTGCTGGGGCCGCCCGTCAGGGCGATGTGCAGGCCGTCCGGCTGGACGTGCACGGACGTGGCTTTGAGTCCGAGCGGGTAGTCCTTCTGCGCGCCCGGCGACGATCCAGGGCTGCCGTTGCCCCTCCCGAGCCGGCTGGTGGGGACGGAGCGGCCGAACACGGTGAGCCCGTCGACGGCGAGGGTGACCCTCCCGTCCTTGAGTACGGGACGCAGCGTCAACTGTCCGGCGCCGGCCGGGCCGACGGCGGCGAGGATGGTTCCCTTCGCCGGGTCGGTGGTGACCGATGCGACCGGTACGGACGGGGCGGCGGTCTGGATCGCGGCGGCGAGGGACTGCGTCCAGGCGGTCACCTGGGCGTGGGTGCTGCCGACGGTGGACGTGCCGCCGAGGCGGACGTCGTCGAGCTGTGCGTGGACGGAGACCTCGGAGAGGGGTCCGAGGTGGGCGTCGTCGCTGCTGATGTCGAGTCTGGGGATGTTCTTGTGTGCCAGGTCCCACAGGACCCAGTCGCCGGCCACGCTGACCGCCACGTTGTCGCCGAGGGAGGGTGCTGCTTCGGCGATGCGATTGTGGATCATGTTGCGGGCCATGAACTCGGCCGCGCCCGTGGCGACGGCGACTACCAGGACCACGGCGGTCGTGACCGTGAGGACGAGGTGGCGGCGCATGGCTGCCCGGGTCTTCGTCAGGCGGTGCTTCATCGCTGGTCTCCTCGGGCGGGCACAGGGGCGGGTGCGGGCAGGGAGGTGGGCGCGGCTGCGGGTCCTTCCGGGTCGAGATGCGGAAGGAGCCGGTCCAGCCAGCCGGGCAGCCACCAGTTGGCGCGCCCGAAGAGGTACATGGACGCGGGCACCAAGACCAGACGGACCACGGTGGCGTCGATGATGACGCTGACGCCGAGGCCGAGGGCGAGCATCTTGACGGCGACGTTCGTGGAGAGCAGGAACGCCAGGAAGACGCTCGTCATGATCAGTGCTGCGCAGGTGATGACGCGGGCCGTGGCGGCGAGGCCGGTGGCGACGGCCAGGTGGTTGTCCTTTCGGTGCAGCCAGGTCTCGCGGATCCGGGACAGCAGGAAGACCTCGTAGTCCATGGAGAGCCCGAAGACGATGGCGAACATCATCATCGGCACGTAGGACTCGACGGGAACCGTCTCGGTGACGCCGAACAGCGCGCCGCCCCAGCCCCATTGGAAGACCGCGACGACCACGCCGTAGGAGGCGGCTATGGAGAACAGGTTGAGCACGGCGGCCTTGAGCGCGATCAGCAGGCTGCGGAAGACGGTGAGCAGCAGCAGGAACGCGGCGGCGACGACCACACCGATGATCAGGGGCAGTTTGGCGACGAGGGTGTCGGTGAAGGTCTGGGTGGCGGCGGTGGTGCCGGTGACGTAGCCGGTGGCACCGGTGCCGGACAGCACTTGCGGCACCGTGTCGTTCTGCAACGTGTGGATCAGGTCGGTGGTGGCCTGGTCCTGCGGGCCGGTGGTGGGGGTGACGGTGGTGATGAGCAAGTCGTGGTCGGGGCTGGGGGCCGGGGGTGTCACGGAGGCGACACCGGGCACAGCGGCCAGCGTGTGCTGGAGCGAGGTGGCGAGGTCCTGGCGCTCGGTCTGGCTGGCGACCTGCCGACTGTCAAGGTGGGTGACGACGGTGAGGGGGCCGTTGGCGCCGGGGCCGAATCCCACGGTGATCAGGTCGTAGGCACGGCGGTCGGTCCGGCCGGTGGACTGTGCTCCGGCGTCGACGTGGCCGAGCTGCATGGACGCGACCGGAATGGAGAGTGTGCCGAGCAGGAGCAGGCCGCTGACCAGGAAGAGCCAGCGGCGCCGGCTGACCTTGACGGCCCAGCGGTGCCACACGTCCGAATCGCCGGTGGGTTCGGCGACCGGCGTGCGCACGTGAAGGCGGTCGATGCGGCGGCCGAGCAGACCCAGCAGCGCGGGGGTCAGTGTCACGGACGCGGCGGCGGCCACGACGACACTGAGCCCGGCCGCGATGCCGAGGGTGCCGATGAAGCTCATGCCGGAGACGCAGAGCCCGCCCAGCGCCATGGCGACCGTGGCGGCGGCGACCAGCACGGCACGGCCGCTGGTGGCAACGGTGCGCCCAACCGCCTCAGCGGGTTCCATCCCGGAGTGCAGCAGTGCTCGGTAGCGGGTGGCCAGGAAGAGCGCGTAGTCGATGCCGACACCGAGGCCCATCATCGCGGCCAGGGTCGGGGACGCCTGCGCGAAGCTGAAGTGTGAGGCGAGCAGGCCGAGGCCGCCCAGGCCGACGGTCAGGCCGAGCACGGCCGTCAGCAGCGGCAGTCCGGTGGCGGCGACGCTGCCGAAGCCGATCAGCAGCACGAGCACGGCGACAGCCAGACCGATGGCCTCCGAGGCGCGGTCGGCCGATTTGGGCGCGGCCAGCTGCCCAAGCGGGTCCCCGTATTCGACGGTGACGTGGTCGGTGCGCAGTGGCTCGACGGCGGTGTCGACCTGGGCGAGATAGGAGCGGTCGAAACTCGCCGGGTTGCTGTTGAAGCGGACGGTCATCTGGGCGATGTCGCCGTTCGCGGAGACCGCCCCAGGCGTGGTGAGCGGGTCGGCCACCGAAAGGACGTTCGGCAGCTGATCCAGGTTATTGACGGCCGCATCGATTGCGGCCTGGTGACTGGCGACCGAACCCTGGTCGGACTTGATCACGATCGGGGCGGATGTGCCCCCGGAACTGCTTGTGTGGGCCTTGAGCAGGTCGGCACCGGTCTGGGCACTGGTGCCGGGCAGGGAGAAGCTGTCCGCGAAGGTGCCGCCCCACTTGTGGTTGGCCAGCCCGAGGCCGACAAGGAGCAGCACCCACAGGGCGACAACCCGCCAGGCGTGCCGGGCACACCAGCGCCCGCTTCGGTGGAGCAGTCCAGGCCCGGCCGATTCAGTTTTCATGGGGCCTCACTGTGCGCGGCGCGTGTAAGGGGGCCTTAGGCGCAATGTTCGGGGAATGTACGGGCGGCTGCGCGCCCGCCGGGACGAGGGCTCGCGAGTCCTCAAGCGCCGACGGGTGACGGCGGGAGGGTGACGGTGAAGCAGGCGCCGCCTTCCGGGCCGCGCCCTTCGACAGCGATGGCGCCACCGAGGCGGCCGGTCAGGCGGTGGGCGATGGCCAGGCCCAGGCCGCTGCCGACCGGGCGGGTGCCCCGGTAGCGCTCGTGGAGGGCGCCGCTGTCGAAGGCAATGCGGACGTCGTCGTCGCTCAGGCCAGGTCCACCGTCGCGGACCTGCAGTTCAGCCGCGCCGGCCGCAGCCGCGTGGACGGCGAGGACCAGGGGTGCGCCCTCGGGCGTGACCCGTAGGGCATTCTGCACCAGGCCGTCGATCAGCTGGCGAACCCGGAAGGCGTCCGTGTCGACGACGGGCTGCCCGGACTGCTCGAGCCGTAGGTCGACGCCGTGGCGTGCGCAGGGGCCGGCCCAGAAGGCAGCGGCCTCGGCGACGAGTGCGGAGATGTCGGTCGGGGCCGTGTCGAGGCGGAAGTCGTCCGCCTCCAGCCGGGCCAGGTCCAGCAGGTCCTCCAGGAAGCGGTCCAGGCGGCGGGTCTCGTCGGCCAGGATGCTGCCGACCTCGGGCAGTTGATCCGGCTCGACCAGGCCGTCGGCAAGTGCCTCGGCGTATCCCTGCAGTGCGGTCAGCGGGGTGCGCAAGTCGTGGGAGACGGAGAGCAGGAACTCCCGCTGCCGGTTCTCGCTGTGCGCCAGCGCTTTGTCCAGGACGTTGAGGGCGCGCCCGATGTCCGCGGTCTCCCGTGGGCCGTCGACCGGGGCCGGTACGCCGCGTTCGCCGTCGGCGAGCCGGTGCGCGATCTGCGCGGCCGTCGCGAGCGGGCGGGCGATGCGGCGGGCCAGGAGCGCTCCGGCCAGTGCCGCGCCCAGCATGCCGACGATCAGCGGCGCGATCACGTTGCGGCGGATCTGGTTCGTGTTCTGGGTGACGACCGTGTACGGCTCGGTCAGCACGATCGCGCCGCCGCGCGCGCCGGGCTGCCCCACCAGCAGCACGTCCTGGCCGCCCAGGACGCTGTTGATGGAGACCGGCTCTCCCGCCAGCAGGTCCGATTTCGACGCCATGTCGACGGCTGGGGTAGCGGTTCCGCTCACCGTTCCGTCCGGGGCGATGACGGCGAGCTGCACGCTGTTCGGCCCGGCCAGTACCTGGGCGCCGGTAAAAAGGGCTTCGGAAAAGGCGGGCAGGCGGCTCAGCACCGTTGCCTGGCGCGTCAGTTGGTCGCGCTCGCGCTGCTCCGCGCCGTGCTCGGCGGTCTGCCAGGCGATCAGCCCGGTCAGCGCCACTGCGAGTGCTGCCACCACGGTGGTCAGCACCACGATGTTGCGTGCGAGCGAGCCACGACGGGAGCGGGGGCGGTTCACCTGCTGGAGGCCGTCGCGCTGTAGCCGACGCCGCGGACCGTACGGATCGGGCTCGCCTCGCCGAGCTTGGCGCGCAGTTGTGAGACGAAGACGTCGACCATCCGGGTGTCGCGGTAGCCCGGGTACCCCCAGACCCGCGCGAGCAGCTGCTCGCGGGTGAAGACCTGCCCCACGTGCTGGAGCAGGTACGCGAGCAAGTTGAACTCGGTGGCGGTGAGCTCGACCGGCTCGCCGTCGCAGCGCACAGTGCGGCTGATCGGGTCCACGCTGAGCCGGCCAACGCTCTCGGTCGGCTGCCCCGGCAGCCCGGCCGTCCGGCGCAGCACGGTCTTGACCCGGGCGACCAGCTCGCGCGGCGAGAACGGCTTGGTCAGGTAGTCGTCCGCGCCCAACTCGAGCCCGAGGATCCGGTCGGCCTCCTCACCGCGGGCCGTGACCAGCAGCACCGGCGTCCAGTCGCCGACGTCACGCAGGGCACGGCAGAAGGCGATGCCATCCAGGCCCGGCAGACCGATGTCCAGCACGATCGCCACCGGGTGCATCCGTCTCGCGGCCACGAGCCCGGCAATCCCATCGGTCTCGACGTGGACACCGAAGCCCTCGCGCGCCAAGTAGAGCCTTTCCACATCGGCGATGTGGCGCTCGTCCTCGACGATCAGCACGAGGCCCCTGGACTCCGTCATCACTGCCTCTCACGTGCGGCAACCTCATCGATGCTAACCACATCAAGCCGCCCTCCCGGCGGGCGCGCCGCCGCCCGTACATTCCCCGAACAATGCGCCGACGCCCTTGCACCCGCAGCGCGTCCTGGTACTGGACGGCGCGCCCGGGGCATGGCTGTCGCCGGGGGGCGAGGTCGTCCCACAGGTCGCGGGCGGCCTGGACGAGCGACTGGCTGCCGCAGTTCCGCCGAAGGCGGCGTTTGCGGGGAGCTCTGATCCGGAGCAGCGTGGACATGGTGCCGGTGCGGCACCGCGGCATCGAGGGCACTGGCTTCCAGAGGCACCTGCCGGAGCGAGGAGGAGACCGATGACCACTCCGCATGGAGGCCCGGAAGGCGTGCCGCCCGAACGCCGTCAGCCCGATTCGATGGACAGCGTGACCTGGGAGCCGAGTGAGCGGTGGGTGCGTGCGACGAAGGGCGAGGTCACGGTCGTGGACAGCCGCCGGCCCGTTCTTGTGTGGGAGCCCGGTCGTCCCGTACCCCTGTACGCCTTCCCGGCCGCAGACGTCCGGATGGATCTGCTGCGAAGGACCGAGCGGCCCGCCAACCCGCGACGTCACGGGGGAGCGACGGTCTTCTACGACCTTGCGCTCGCCGAACGGACCGTCCAGGCGGCGGCCTGGACCTATCCCAGCGAGGAGCTGGCCGGTTACATCAGCTTCGAATGGTTCGGGCACGAGGTGCTCGACCACTGGTACGAAGAGGACGAGGAGATCTTCGTGCACCCGCGTGACCCGTACAAGCGGGTGGACGCGCTGCCCAGCACCCGGCACGTCCAGGTCGAGATCGAGGGCACCGTCGTCGCGGACACGCGTACGCCGGTTCTGCTGTTCGAGACGCACCTGCCGGTCCGCTACTACATTCCGCGGGAGGATGTCCGCCTCGATCTTTTCACCCCGACCAGTGCGCGAACCCGCTGCCCGTACAAGGGTGTGGCGACCGACTACTGGTCGTGGGCGGGCGGCGCCGACGTGCGGCCCGACATCGCCTGGAGCTATCCCGATCCTCTGCCCTCCGTGTGGATCATCAAGGACCGGGTGGCCTTCTACAACGAGTCCGTCGACATCGTCGTCGACGGAGAGCGGCAGCAGCGTCCGGTCACCTTCTTCAGCAAGCCGTCGCCCGAGAGTTCGGGAGGACCGGGTGCGACCGCAGGGCGGCCGGACCCGGAACACGCCTGATCGTTCCGTGCCGCAGGCGTGGGCATCGCGGCGCTCGCATCGTCAGGGACTGCTGGTGCCGGCGGTGCTGAGGTGGGCGGTTTTCATGCGCCTCTGCCCGGCGCTGCGCCCGATCCGTCGGCTCTCGACGACATACGCAACCGCGTTGAGGGCCAATATGGCCGCGGCGAGTGCGGGCTGAGGGGCGAAGGTCCTCGGCGGGTCGACGAGCGCCGTGCCGGGGTAGAAGATCGCCGACAGCTGGGTGATCCAGTACAACGATGCGGCGCCGGTGGCGAGTTGAAGCCGGGAGTGCGACCAGGCGCCCCGGCGCATCCACAGGGCGTACAGACCCACCAGGCCGAGCGCAGCGCCGACGCTCATGGTCTGGGCGTTGTGGAACTTCGCGTGCGACGTCCAGTCGGGGTTGTAGATGTGCGTTTCATTCCAGTCCGCCACGTACGCGAGGCTCATCGTGGCGAGCGAGGTCAGGGTCAGCAGGGCTCGCCCTGTACTGATCTTGGGCATGGGATTCCTCCGCAGGGTTGTGGCAGGCCGGCCAGCTGGCTGCCTGTGGGGCAGGTGCCACTTCACGTGGCGTGCGTGCGTCGATGAGCGCCGGCCGCGCTGCTGTTGTCAGGCGGCCTGGGTGGTCATCGCGCGGCCGCGGGCGTAGATGAGTGCCTGTTCGGCGACGCGACGGCCGAGGTGGGTTGCGGTGCTCAGGTCGGCGCCGTGGACGGCTTCGATGCCCTGGTCGATGTGGGTCGCCGCTCCCGCGCCGAGGTAGAAGCCCAGGCGGTTGTTCTCGTGCTCGGTGGAGGTGCTGGTGTTCCAGCCCGAGGGCAGGTCCAGGTTGACCCAGTGCATGCCGTGCTGTGCGGCCAGGATTGTGAAGTACTGCAGGGTGTGGAGCTTGTCGCCGCTCTTGGAGCCGGAGTTGGTGAAACCCGCGGCGAGCTTGTCCTGCCAGGTGCGGCGGATCCACCGCTTGCTGGTGGCCTCGGCGAAGACGTGGAAGGCGCCGGAGGCGGTGCCCATGTAGGTGGGGGAGCCGAAGATGATGGCGTCGGCTTCGTCAAGGAGCGCCCACTGCGCGTCCGTGAGCGCGGTGACGTCGAGCAGGTGGACCTCGCTCCCCTCGACGGAGGCGGCGCCGGTCTGGACGGCGGTGGCGAGCTGGGCGGTGTGGCCGTAGCCGGAGTGGTAGGCAATGGCGATCGAGACAGCGGACACGGTCAATTCTCCTTGATGAACGAACTCGGGGGTTGGCGTGGCGGCGCCTTCAGCGCGCCGCCAGGCAGTCAGTCGGACAGGTGTCACCGTCAGGCCGTAGCGCTCGCGACGGTCGGAGCGCGGCCGGTTGCGTACTGGTAGGAGGCGGCGATGACCTTCTTGGCCACCTCGAGCTCGGCCTGGTCGCGGGGGGCGTAGAACATGACGACGTTGACGCCGCGGTCGTACAGAGGGTGCTTCTCGCCCCACCCGGAGGCCAGGAACGCGGAGTGGTCGGCCGGGTCCAGCGCCAGGTGGAGGCTGCCGTCGGCGTGCAGGTGCGCGAACTCCGCGTTCCCCCGGGGCAGGAACAGCCGGGCGCCCTCGGCCGGGGCGACGTCGCTGAGGAACACCGCCCAGGTGCTGGGGACGGATATCTCGCTGCGGCCCGGGACGATGCCGGGCAGCGCGGTGGCCATCCACTGCCGCAGTTCTTCCTTGATCTGCGGCGGACTGATCTGGGTGTACTGCAGGTGAGGGACCTCCGGCCCGGTCTCGGGCCGGTCGCCCTCACGTCTGGGGAGTGCCGGGATCGTCATGGTGGTGCCTTCTTCGCGTAGGAGACCGTGCCCCAGAAAACGGGGCCTGGTCCGGGTCGGCGGGAGTGCCGGGCTGCTGTCTTCAGCAACACCACCAGGCTACTTTCCTCGGTATAGTGGTTACCTCAGAGATAGTGCCCGCAGGTTCGCGGGCCCGGGGCGGTAAGGAGATGGTCATGGCCGAGCCGGTGGAGCAGGCATGCCCGATCAATCCGGTGGTTGACCTGGTGTTCAGCCGCTGGACCACCCCGATCCTGTGGGTGCTCGAACACCATGGGCGGCTGCGTTTCAATGAACTGCAGCGGCTCGTGCCGACCATCACCCCCAAGGTCCTCACCCAGCGCGTGCGTCAGCTGGAGCGTGACGGCATGATCGTGCGCACCTACCACGCGGAGATCCCGCCCCGGGTGGAGTACGAGATCAGCGACCTGGGCCGCACCCTGGTACCGGTCTTCGACACCCTCGTGGGCTGGTCCGAGGCGCACCTGCCACAGGTCGCCGCCGCCCGCCGCGGCTATGACGCCGCACGGGAGGAAGAGGAAGCATGGGCCAAAGGCTGACCGCGGTCCCGCTCCAACCGGACTCGAAGCCCACATGCCGGCTCGTCGTCGTCGCCGCCCAGCACAGACCCGGAAAGTGGCGCTGATCCGTGGTACGACGAGGAATCCCGCACAACCGGCAGCCCAGCCGAAGCGTGCCGAGGACTCGATCGCAGTGCCTTATGCCATTCCTTCAACGGCGCGCCCTGGGGCCATAACTGAGGCTCCCGATTCGGTAATTGAAGGGCTACGACGGGGTGCCGCTGCCAGCTCCGGAACTGCCCGCGACGCCGCTGAAGCCGCGGGGTGGGGTGCGTTGACCTGTCCGATGCTTCTGTAGCACGTCTCTGGAGCGATGTGGGCGCTTCATGTCCAACACGGGACTTCGCACCTGCCCACCGGTGTGCGGTGTTCACCGGTCCGTGGCACGGAAGTGCGGCCCGGAGATGGTCAGATCGCCGCCGAACTGGCCGGCCTGCGAAACGGTCACGTCTTCGAATGCGACGGTCCGCATGGGCGCCCCCGGGTGAGAAAGCCACTGCGGGAGGGCGTCGGGGGTGATCGTGACGCTGCGGACCGCGGGGAGTGGGGCGCCGCCCAGGCTGGTGAGCGAGCCGGACAGCCTCTCGGTGTAGAGCGTCACCACGTCCTTGCCTCTGATCGTGGATGTCGTCGCGGGCCTGGCCCGCAGGCGTACCCCGCCGCCGATCGTCAGGTCGAGGTCGGTGATGTCCATCAACCGTGCGGTGAACTTCAGAACCCGTTCGGGTCCGGCCGGGGTCTGCACGGTTACCACGCCGTGGAAAACGCTCCCGTGGAGGACGAGCTTGTCTGCCCGCAGAACAAAGGGGCCGTTGCCGAGCGGGGCAGGAGGCCGGTCGCGCGGGGCATCGGTGCCGACAGCGTCGAATGTGGGGATGCCGCTGGAGGAGAGGAGCGCGGTCGAAGCTGCCGGCGCACAGAAGAGGGCCACCGGCAGCGCCGTCAGGGCCAGCGTCCTGGCGAGTGACCACTGCAAGCGGTCGAGTACGCCGCTCAGTTCGTCACCTCTCACCCTGGTCCTCGCTCACCGGGACGGCCGCGGAAGCGCGGTGTGCCGCGGACCGAGGATCCGCGGTGTCCGGCGGGGCCCAGGCGCAGGCGAGGGAGCCGCCGACGAGGCCGCAGAGCAGACCGAGAAACATCCCCCCGAAGTTGACCATGGGAAAGGAGACGAGGGCGAGCATCATGGCCGCGATCCCGGCGAATACACGCACTTGCTGGTGGAACCAGAGGGTGATGCCGAGGATGACGAGCAGGATCCCGATGATCAGCGATCCTGCGCCGGCGGTGGTGGACAGCGCGAGAGGGATGCCGCCCAGACTGAGGCTCACGTAGGGGAAGTAGATGACGGGAACTCCGGCCGCGAGGGTGAACAGCCCTGCCCAGAAGGGACGTTCACCACGCCATGCCCTGAATCTCCGTCGGGCGTCGGCGATCGCGACGCGCAGTCCTGGGCGTCTGCCGAAAGGGTTGTGGATCACGTGCGTCTTCCCTGTGGAAGCGGGCAGGAGGCAGGGCAGGCGAGCCCGGGTCACGCGGTCAGAAGCACTCTTCGCGACCCTTCACGAGACGCAGATTGAGACCAGGGACATTGAGAGTGGCGGCCGAGACGGCGACTGCGGTGACACGCACGTCGGTGAGAGTGGCCGATGCCGCTTGCTGTGCGAAGCCGTTGGGATCGAAGAACCGCGAGTTCCTGTCATCGGGGTTGACCTTGCCCTTGGTGAGCGAGCCGGCCGCGACACCGATGTCGAGATCATCGAGGGACGCCTGACTCGCGGCCAAGGAGGTCCCATCGATGAACATGTCCTTCGCCTCGGCCGGACCCCGGTCACCCGTGAGCCTCAGCGTGTACGTGCCGAGAACCGGGATCGGGACCGCAACAGACTGGCACAGACCGTCGATCTTCGCATGCCTCAGCCCGGTGACCACGACCGGAACGGGGGTGCCTTTACGGGGCACGTCCACCATGCCGTAGATGCTCAGACCCCGTACGGTCAGTGAGTCGGCGCCGACCTGGAAGCGCTGGCCGGAGATGAAGAACGACGCGGCCAGCGCTCCTTGCGCCATGGCGACACCAAGAGTCGCGGCGGCCGCGATGCCCGGGACCAGGATGATGGCGAAGCGCTTCCAGCGTGTCCTGCCGACGCCCTGGGGCATTCCCTCTCCTCCGGTCCTGATATGGGCATGCCGGTGTCAGGCAGAGGAAGGCAATGTCCCAGTATGTAGTGATAAATCCTAGACTGCTGTGACCGGCAGCTGTCGGCACATCAGATCGCGCAGACGGGTGAGAAGCTTCTCGCGGGGTATGCGTGCGACGCGCGGTGTTGTGCCACGGGCGATGCCCTCCGGCTGCTGACAATCACCGGGTGTGTGCCGAGGATGCTGAGCCGTATCTGGGAGGCGGTGCCCGACACCGCACGAACTGGTACCCGCCCCCGTGCCGTACCGGACCCGTCGCTTCTGAAGTGTCCGGAAGTCGGTACGGAGGTCCTCGGGGCGGCGGGCTGTGCGGCGTGTTGGGGGTTCTGACGCTCGCGTGACGCTGTTCCGGCCCCGACGCCGATCGTGCACGAGGTCGTTAGGGCTCGCAGAGAATCAACATGCGGGTTTGATCTTCCTCGGGGGCTGGCTGCCGTACTTGTCGAGGTGGGCAGCCACGTCCGTCGGGGT
>NZ_JBEZKA010000033.1:0-70755 GCF_040651435.1 Streptomyces sp. NPDC048479 | reverse complement strand
CGTTTTTTTTGGTGTTCCTGGGTGCTCACCACCCCCCGGCCCCCCCGGCCCCCCCCCCCCCCCCGCGGGGGGGGGGCGCGCCTCTCCGTATGCGTACGGCTCAGTCCTCGCCGAGATACGTCTTGCGGACGTTCTCGTCGTGCAGCAGGTCCTGACCGGTGCCCGTCAGCTTGATCTCGCCGACCTCCATCACATGGCCGTGGTCGGCCAGCGAGAGGGCGGCCTGGGCGTTCTGCTCGACGAGCAGGATGGTGGTGCCCTGGGACTTCAGTTCGACGATGGTCTCCATGATCTTCTGCATCATGATCGGGGAGAGACCCATCGACGGCTCGTCCAGCATCAGCAGCTTCGGCTGCGACATGAGCGCACGGCCCATCGCCAGCATCTGCTGCTCGCCGCCCGAGAGGGTGCCGGACGCCTGCTTCCTGCGCTCTCCCAGGATCGGGAAGAGGTCGTAGGCGCGCTGGATGTCCTTCTCGATGCCCGCCTTGTCGGTGCGCAGGAAGGCACCGAGCTGGAGGTTTTCGGCGATCGTCAGCCGCGGGAAGATATGCCGTCCCTCGGGCGAGTGGGCCAGGCCCAGCGAGACGATCTTGTGGGCCGGAACGCCGCTCAGCGGCTTGCCGTCGAAGATGATCCGGCCGCCGGATGGCTTGAGGAGCCCGGACAGCGTCCGCAGGGTGGTGGTCTTGCCCGCACCGTTGGTGCCGATGAGGGTGACGACCTGGCCGGCCTCGACGCTGAAGGAGATGCCCTTGACGGCTTCGATCTTGCCGTAGGCGACCCTGAGGTCTTCGACCTCGAGCAGAGCGGTCACTGGGTTTCCCCTTCCGTGCTGGTGGTGCTCTGTGCTTCGGCCGCCTCGACTTCGGCGACCTCAGCTGCGCCCGGTGCGCCTTCGAAGGGCGTGCCGAGGTAGGCGGCGACGACGCGCTCGTCACCCTGGACGACCTCGGCCGTTCCCTCGACGAGCTTCTCGCCCTGGACCAGGCAGGCGACGCGGTCGCACAGATTGAAGATGAAGCGCATGTCGTGCTCGATGACGAGAACGGCGATGCCCTGGTCCCGGATGGCGAAGATGAGTTCTTCGGTGACCCGGGTCTCCTGCGGGTTCATTCCGGCGGTGGGCTCGTCGAGGAGCAGCAGGCCGGGCTCGCTGGCCAGGGCTCGTGCGATTTCGAGCTTGCGCTGCTCGCCGTAAGGGAGGTTGCGGGCGAGGTGATCGGCCTTGTGCGCCAGGCCGATGAACTCCAGCAGCTCCATGGCCCGCTCGTGCGAGGCGGCTTCGGCCTTCTTGAAGCCGGGGCCGCGCAGCAGGGCGGACCAGAGGCCCTCCTTGGTCCGGGTGTGGCGTCCGACGAGGACGTTCTCCAGGACCGACATGTTGGCGAAGAGCCGGATGTTCTGGAAGGTGCGGGCGACGCCTGCCTTGGTGACGAGGTGGGGCTTGGGCGGCAGAACGGTGCCCTTGTACTTGACCTGGCCTTCTGTCGGTACGTACAGCCCGGTGAGGCAGTTGAAGAAGGTGGTCTTGCCGGCGCCGTTGGGGCCGATGAGGCCGACGATCTCGCCGGCGCCGACGGTGAGGTCGACCGAGCGTACGGCGGTGAGGCCGCCGAAGCGCATGGTGACGCCGCTGGCGTCCAGCACCGTGCCGGTCGCGGTGTTCTTGGTGGTGGTCGTCATGTCGTTCACGCCCCCGCCTTCGCGATGCCGACGCCGGAGTCGGGCAGTTCCACGTCCGGTACGTCGAGTTGGTCGGTCTCGTGGTATTCGAGCTGGGCGCGGCGGTTGGCGATGAGGCCCTCGGGACGGAACCGCATCAGCAGGATCAGCGCGATACCGAAGCCGAGGAGCTGGTATTCCTGGAGGAACTGCAGCTTCGCCGGGATCATGTAGAGCAGCGTGGCGCCGACCAGTGGTCCGCTGATGGTGCCCATGCCGCCGAGGATGACGGCCGCCAGCAGGAAGGCGGAGTTGGGCGGGACGGGGCCGGCGAACTGGTACATCTCGGGGACCACGGTGTGCTGGACGTGTGCCTGCACGGTGCCGGCGAGGCCGGCCAGGGTGGCGCCGAGGGCGAAGGCGATGAGCTTGACCCTGAAGCCGTTGATGCCCATGGCGGTTGCGGCGGTCTCGTCCTCGCGGATGGCGACCCAGGCCCGGCCGATACGGGAGCTGCCCGCCCGGCTGAAGACCAGGATGACCAGGATCATCGCGAGCAGCATCAGCAGGTAGTAGTTGGCGTAGCTGCCGAGCTCGAAGCCCGCGATGGTGTGGGCCTCGCCGAAGTTGAACCCGAAGAACACGAGGTCCGGGATGTTCGGGATGCCGTTCGGGCCGTTGGTGATCTGCGGTCCGGATACGCCGTCGAGGTTGCCCACGGTGATACGGAAGATCTCACCGAAGCCGAGGGTGACGATGGCGAGGTAGTCGCCGCGCAGTCGCAGGGTCGGAGCGCCGATGACGACGCCGAAGATCAGCGAGACGGCGGCGCCGGTGAGAACGGCGGCCCAGAAGGGGAACTGCACGTGGAAGGCGGACGCCGTTGTCCCGGAGACGAGGGCGGCGGTGTACGCGCCGACGCCGAGGAAGGCGACGTATCCGAGGTCGAGGAGACCCGCCAGACCGACGACGATGTTCAGGCCCAGGGCGACGGTCGCGAAGATGAGGATGTTGACCGCGATGAGCGTGTAGGTGTCGGTGTTCTGTGTGAACGGGAACGCCGCGGCCGCGACGAAGGCGGCGATGAGGGTCACCTGGCGGTACTTGGCGGTGAGCGCCGAGAGCCGCCCGACGAGGCCGGCCTTGAAGAGCGCGGCGGCGGCGAAGGCGAGGGCGATGAGGTAGCCGGTGAACAGTTCGGCGTACTCGGTGTCGATGCCGTACGTGATCACGTACATGCCGACGGCGAAGGAGCCGACGATGATCAGGATCTCGGCCCAGGAGGGGAGAGCCTTGGGCCGGGAGACCGGACGGCTGTCGTCCGGCAGCATGAACGCCGTGGCGACGGGGAGCGCGGAGGCCACGGCGGCGACATAGCCACCGGGTTCGAGGTTGATCACGCCGCCGAGCTCGACGGCGATGGCGATCAGCGCGAACCAGGTGGTGCCGAAGGCGCCGAGGGCCAGCAGCTTCAGAGCCTTGGTCGTACCGGCCGGCGCGAGCCAGCCCAGCCCCTTGATGCCCAGCGAAGCCAGCGCGTACAGGACGACGACCAGGCCCGCCACGAGGGTGAGGACCTGCAGGCCGCCGGGGTAGCCGTAGACGGTGAGGTCTCCGGGGAACTTGCTGGTGTACGTCCAGGACAGGAAGGTGCTGACGATGGTGGCGAGGCCGCCGACCGCGGTGAGCCAGCGGAGTGCGGCGGTGCGGGAGGCGCTTTCCGCCTGAGCGGCGTCGGCCGTCGTGGTGGTGTCGGTGGTCATGGTTCTCACGCCCGATCCGCGACGCGCTCACCGAGCAGACCCTGTGGCCTGACGAGAAGCACGACGATGAGAAGTACGAAAGCCCAGACGTTGGACCAGGCGCCGCCGCCGAGCTGCTGCATGCCGGGGATCTCTTCGATGTACGCGATCGACAGCGATTCCGCGAGGCCGAGGACGATGCCGCCGACCATGGCTCCGTAGATGTTGCCGATGCCTCCGAGGACTGCCGCGGTGAACGCCTTCAGTCCGAGGATGAAGCCCATCTCGAAGTTGATCTGGCCCTTGTCGAGGCCGTAGGCGACCGCCGCGACCGCGGCGAACGCGGCGCCGATGGCGAAGGCCATCACGATGATGCGGTCCGTGTTGATGCCCATCAGCTTCGCGGTGTCCGGGTCCTGCGCGGTGGCCTGCATGGCGCGGCCGCTGCGGCTCTTGGAGACGAAGAAGCCGAGGCCGAGCATGCACAGCGGGGCGAGGACGAGGACGAAGGCGTCGGCGCGCTGGATCGACAGGTTGCCCAGGATCTTGAAGGATTCTCCTGTGAACTCCGGGAAGCTCACGGCCTTCTTGGCGTCCGGGTAGAAACCCCAGACAAGCTGCTGCAGGGCGATGGAAAGGCCGATCGCGGTGATCAGCGGGGCAAGCCGTGGCGCACTGCGCAGCGGCCGGTAGGCGAAGCGTTCCGCGGCGGTGGCGACGGCGACGGAGGCTATTGCGCCGCCGATGATCATGAGGGGTATCGCCACCAGAAGCGAGGTTCCGCTGGGGAGCCAGGTATAGGTGGTGAGGGCGCCGAAGCCCCCGATCATGAAGATCTCGCCGTGGGCGAAGTTGATGAGCTGGACGATGCCGTAGACCATGGTGTACCCGATGGCGATGAGGCCATAAAGGGCACCGAGGGCAAGGCCGTTGGCCAGCTGTTGCGGCAGTTCGTGCACCGCAGGGCCTCCGATGAGCGTGTCGGATATGACACCGCGCGAGGGCGCTTGTTGCGCCCTCGCGCGGTCTGGTTCATTTGGTGCGGGGCAATGCGGTGGATCAGTCCTTGAACGTGGCGCTCTTGACGTCCGCCCAGTTGCTGCCCTTGACGGCGTAGACGGTGAGCTGCTTGTTCGTGGTGTCGCCGAACTCGTCGAAGGCGACCTTGCCGGTCACACCGTCGAAGGAGACCTTGGCCATGGCCTCGGTGACCTTGGCGCGGGCGTCGGCCGGCACCTTGCCGTCGTTGGCGGCGACGACCGCCTTGACGGCCTGGATGATGGCCCAGCCGGCGTCGTACGAGTAGCCGCCGTACGCCGCGTACGGGTCCTTGTAGCCGCCCGCCTTGTAGTCGTCGATGAACTTCTTGGCGGTCGGGAGCTTCTCGACCGGGTAGCCGACGGACGTCGCGAGGTCGCCGTCGTTCGCCTCACCGGAGGCCTTGATGAACGCGGGGTCGTAGATACCGTCGCCACCCATGGTGGGGATCTTCGCTCCGGCCTTCTTGACCTGGTCGGAGAGGAGACCGCCCTCGGGGTACTGGCCACCGAAGTAGACCGAGTCGGCACCGGAGGACTTGACCTTGTCGGCGGTGCTGGAGAAGTCGGTCTCCTTCACCGTGACGTGGTCGGTGCCGGCGACGGTGCCGCCGAGACGCTTGAACTCGTCGGAGAAGATCGCGGCGAGGCCGGCGCCGTAGGTCTGCTTGTCGTCAACGACGTAGACCTTCTTCTTCTTGGCGTCGTTGTACAGGTACTGGGCGGCGAACTTGCCCTGGATGACGTCAGTGGTGGCGGTACGGAAGTACGTCTTGAACGGACGCTTCTTCTCGCCCTTGCCCCAGCTGTCGCCCTGGGTCAGCGACGGGTTGGTGTTGGCCGGAGAGACCTGCGTGAGGTTCGCCGTGCCGAAGACGCCCTGCATCGACTGCGAGACGCCGGAGTTCAGCGGGCCGACTACACCCAGAACGTCCTTGTTGCCTACGAGCTTGGTGGCGTTGGCCTGGCCGGAGGCAGGAACTGCCTGGTCGTCGTAGGATTCGACCTTGAATTCAATGCCGGGGACTTCGTTGTTCTTGTTCGCAGTCTTGGCTGCAAGGTCCACGGAGTTCTTGATTCCCTGGCCCAGTGCGGACAGCGAGCCCGTCAGCGGTGCGTCGACACCGATGACCACAGTGGTCTTGTTGCCGCTGTCGGTCCCCTTGCTGTCGTCGCGCGAGCCGCAGGCGGAGAGTGTGAGTGCTCCCGTGGTGACCACGGTGGTGAGGATGAGCAAGGAACGCTTTCGCACGATAAATCCTTTCCCTGGCGCGGCACCTCTCATGAGGGGCCGTTTGGTCGCCGGGCCGTACTGGGGGGGTACACGGCCGTGCTGTGATGCGCCCGGCGGCGCGGTGACTGGCGGTGACTCTAAGCGGAGGCGGCGGGGTCAGGGAGGCAGGGCGACAGGATGTGACGTTCTTGTTATGCCGAGGCCAAGGCTCCGTGGTGGGACTGTGGACAGATCGGGCTTTCGGTGTCCCGGAGTTTTGACCACATGGTGAGAACGTGCAGTTCCGCCAAGGGGATTGAGTTGATCTTGGTGCCGACGGCCGAGAGGGGGCGCGGAGAGCCCCGGCGAGATCGGCGGTGTGGGCCCGGTTGAGAACGGAGCCCGGAATCTTGATTACGTCATTGTTACGTAGCGTTACATCGCGGAAGGGCAGTTTCATGTCGCGGGGGATCCCCGTGCAGCTTCGCGCCGTGGCCTGAACAGTGATGTTGCGGGTCGTACCAGGGCGTATGGCGAAGGGTGGAGCCGGCCGGACGCTGGTCTGCGTCGTGCCGACATGGCCGGCGGATGTGTAATCGGTAATCGGTGATCGGTGATCGGTGATCGGTGATCCGCAGGTAATGGCGAGCCGAAGGCGCGGTGTGAAGACGCGGGCGCGGACGTCCGGTTGGCTGATCGGCCCTTCGTGCGAGATGCGCGTGACGAGCCCGGGTGCGAGTCCGGGTTCGGTTCGGGCCGGTGCGGGACGAGCTGTGCCGTGGCGAGGGCGAGAGCGGTGGCGGCGGCGAGCGCGGGGCGAGGCCAACGAGCCGTCCGGTAATCGGTGTTGGCGTTGCACGTGATCTCGCAGGACTCGGTGCGCGGAGCCCGGTGGACGGTTCTACCGGTCCGATGACGCCGCTGGTTTCGGTGGACGCCAGTTCTCCGAGCTGCCGGTCGCGCCGTTCTGGGCAGCGCACTTCTGCCGGGCCTGGACATCGATCAAGGCGAGGGCCGCGGCACGGCCTTGGCGCATTTCCTCGGCACGGGCCGCGGCGACTATCTCCTCATGGATGGCGTACTGCTCGTTGGACAGCCCCTTCTGCTCCCAGTCGATTCCTGACCACTTGCTGCCCTTGAGTGTCTCTTTCGCCCAGTAGGAAACGAGACTTGTGCATATATCGGCAGGTGAGGACTTCTGCGGTACAGGTGTTGACGTGGCGGGCTGCCCGGAGGAGGAGGATTCCGTGCAGCCCGCGACGGCAAGCGTGACCAGAAGTGCGTAGGTGGCGTACCCGACCGAGATGTGCGGCTTGGTCCCCATGGGGGCACGCTAAGCCGTCACGATCGGTGACACAACAAGCCTGCGGAGGATCAGCTGCCGGCCCCGGTCGGCCCGCCGGCGTCGCGCAGCAGACAGGTCAGCCGGGCCGTGCAGACCCGCTTGTCCTGCTCGTCGGTGATGACGATCTCGTACGTGGCGGTGGAGCGGCCGCGATGCACCGGTGTCGCGACTCCGGTGACCAGGCCGGAGCGGACGCCGCGGTGGTGGGTGCAGTTGAGGTCCACGCCGACGGCGATCTTGGAGGTCCCGCCGTGCAGCATCGAGCCGATCGAGCCGAGGGTCTCGGCCAGCACGGCGGACGCGCCGCCGTGCAGCAGTCCGTAGGGCTGGGTGTTGCCCTCGACGGGCATCGTGCCGACGACGCGGTCGGCCGAGGCCTCGATGATCTGCACGCCCATGCGCTCGCCCAGATGGCCGGCGGAGAAGAGCGCGGGCAGATCGACCCCGAGCGCGGCGTATTCGTCGATGACCTCTTGCGGGAATTTCACATTGGTCTGCTCGCCCATGGGGCCCGGCTCCGATCGTCAGTACGTTGCGTGCTGTGTGCACCGTCTTATCAGGTGCCTGAGCGAACGCTTAGACGGGATGCCTCATTCCCCGCCCTTCAGTCGTCGTTCCCCGTCCCTCAGCCGTCGCGCTTCACGCCCCGTGCTCGAACCGGACCACCACGGACTTGCTCGCCGGGGTGTTGCTGGTGTCCGCCGTGGAGTCCAGGGGCACCAGCACGTTGGTTTCCGGGTAGTACGCGGCCGCGCAGCCACGGGCGGTGGGGTAGTGCACCACCCGGAAACCGGGGGCACGCCGCTCCACGCCGTCCTTCCACTCGCTGACGAGATCGGTGTACGAGCCGTCCGCCAGGCCCAGCTCCCGGGCGTCCTCGGGGTTCACCATGACGACCCGGCGGCCGCCCTTGATACCGCGGTAGCGGTCGTCGAGGCCGTAGATCGTGGTGTTGTACTGGTCGTGCGAGCGCAGCGTCTGCAGCAGCAGCCGGCCTTCGGGCAGCTCGGGAAACTCGACGGGCGCGGCGGTGAAATTGGCCTTGCCGGTGGCCGTCGGGAAGCGGCGCTCGTCGCGCGGAGCGTGCGGGAGCGTGAAGCCGCCCGGACGGGCGATCCTGGTGTTGAAGTCCTCGAAGCCGGGCACCACGCGTGCGATGCGGTCGCGGATGGACCCGTAGTCGCTCTCGAAGTCCTCCCAGGGCGTGACCGAGCCGGGGCCGAGCACGGCACGCGCCATCCGGGCCACGATGGCCGGCTCGGACAGCAGATGGGGGCTCGCCGGAGTGAGATTGCCGCGGGAGGCGTGCACCATGCCCATCGAGTCCTCGACGGTCACGAACTGTTTGCCGCCCGCCTGTACGTCCTTGTCGGTACGGCCGAGGGTGGGCAGGATCAGCGCCCTGGTGCCGGTGACGGCGTGCGAGCGGTTCAGCTTGGTCGACACATGCACCGTGAGTCGGGCCTTGCGCATCGCGGCCTCGGTCACTTCGGTGTCCGGCGTCGCGCCGACGAAATTGCCGCCCATGGCGAAGAAGACCTTCGCCTCCCCGTCGCGCAGCGCCTGAATGGACCGTACGACGTCGAAGCCGTGGTGACGCGGCGGAGCGAAGCCGAACTCCTTCTCCAGGGCATCCAGGAAGGCCGGGGCAGGCCGCTCGAAGATGCCCATCGTGCGGTCGCCCTGGACATTGGAGTGCCCGCGCACGGGGCAGACGCCGGCGCCCGGGCGGCCGATGTTGCCGCGCAGCAGAAGGAAGTTGACCACCTCGCGGATGGTCGGCACGGCATGCTTGTGCTGGGTCAGACCCATAGCCCAGCAGACGATGGTGCGCTTCGATGCGAGGACCATCGCGAGCGTCTGCTCGATCACGGCGCGTTCGAGGCCGGTCGCGGCGAGGGTCTCGTCCCAGTCGGCGGCACTCGCCGCGGCCACGAACTCCTCGTAACCATGGGTGTGTTCCCGTACGAACGCCTCGTCGACGGCACCGTCCGTCTCGAGTATCAGCTTGTTCAGCAGCCGGAAGAGTGCCTGGTCGCCGCCGATGCGGATCTGCAGGAAGAGGTCGTTGAGCGCGACGCCCTGGACCATGCCCCGCGGGGTCTGCGGATTCTTGAACCGCCCAAGGCCGGCCTCGGGCAGCGGATTCACCGAAATGATCTTCGCGCCCGCTGTTTTGGCCTTCTCCAGGGCCGAGAGCATCCGGGGATGGTTGGTGCCGGGGTTCTGCCCGGCGACAATGATCAGGTCCGCCTCGTGGATGTCCTCCAGCGAGACGCTGCCCTTGCCGACGCCGATCGTCTCGGTGAGCGCCGAGCCGGAGGACTCGTGGCACATGTTGGAACAGTCGGGAAGGTTGTTGGTGCCGAATTCGCGGGCGAAGAGCTGGAACAGGAACGCCGCTTCGTTGCTGGTGCGTCCCGAGGTGTAGAAGAGCGCCTCGTCGGGCGATGCCAGCGCAGTGAGCTCCTCCGCGATGATCGCGAAGGCTCGCTCCCAGGTCACTGCCTCGTAGCGGTCGGCGCCTTCGGGCAGGTACATCGGCTGCGTGATACGGCCCTGCTGCCCCAGCCAGTACCCGCTCCGCGAGGCGAGGTCCGCGACGGGATGCGCGGCGAAGAAGTCCGGCGTGACACGGCGCAGCGTCGCCTCCTCGGCGACCGCCTTCGCGCCGTTCTCGCAGAACTCCGCCATGTGCCGCTTTTCGCCCTCGGGCCAGGCGCAGCCCGGACAGTCGAAGCCGTCCTTCTGATTGACCTTGAGCAGGGTCTGCGCCGTGCGGCGCACTCCCATCTGCTGCTGGGCGATGCGCAGGGTGTGCCCGATGGCGGGAAGGCCCGCCGCCGCCCGATGCGGGGCCGCGACCTGCGGCGCGTCCTGGACCGGGTCACCAGTGGGAGGCTTGCTGGCCATCGCGCTCTCCTTCGAGCCTGCGTCGTGCTGTTGGCTGCGATCCTGCCACGGTCGGGAATGTCAGTGGTACGTGGCAGGATCGTGGACGTGGCTGAGACGGCATCGAAGAAGACCCCAGACAACCGACCGCGCCTGCTCCTCATGGACGGGCACTCCCTGGCGTACCGGGCGTTCTTCGCGCTGCCCGCGGAGAATTTCACGACCGCGACCGGTCAGCCGACCAACGCCATCTACGGCTTCGCGTCGATGCTGGCGAACACGCTGCGCGACGAGTCGCCCACGCATTTCGCGGTGGCGTTCGACGTCTCGCGCAAGACGTGGCGCTCGCAGGACTTCCCCGAGTACAAGGCGAACCGCTCCAAGACCCCGGACGAGTTCAAGGGCCAGGTCGAGCTGATCGGCGAGCTCCTGGACACTATGAACGCCGTGCGGTTCGCGGTGGACGGCTTCGAGGCGGACGACATCATCGCCACCCTCGCCACCCAGGCCGAGGCCGCCGGCTTCGAGGTGCTGATCGTCACCGGCGACCGCGACTCCTTCCAGCTGGTCAGCGAGCACACCACCGTGCTCTACCCCACCAAGGGCGTCTCCGAGTTGACCCGCTTCACCCCGGAGAAGGTCGAGGAGAAGTACGGACTCACGCCTCAGCAGTACCCGGACTTCGCCGCCCTGCGCGGCGACCCGTCGGACAACCTGCCGGGCATCCCCGGTGTCGGTGAGAAGACCGCCACGAAGTGGATCAACCAGTTCGGTTCGTTCGTTGAGCTGATGGAGCGCGCCGACGAGGTCAAGGGCAAGGTCGGACAGGCCCTCCGCGAGCACCTGGACTCCGTCAAGCTCAACCGCCACCTCACCGAGCTGGTGCGGGACGTGGAGCTGCCCAAGGCCGTCGACGACCTCGAGCGCGCGCCGTACGACAGGACCGCGCTGAAGGGGTTCCTGGAGGTCCTGGAGATCCGCAATCCGAGCCTGCGCGAGCGGCTGCTCGCGGTCGACCCGGGCGCCGAGGAGGACGAGGCCCCGGCCCCCGCCGCCGCCGTCGAACTGGACGGCACGGTGCTCTCCACCGGCGAGCTCGCCCCCTGGCTCGAGCAGCACGGCGGGCAGCCGCTCGGCGTGGCCACCGTCGACACCTGGGCTCTGGGCACCGGCAGCGTCGCCGAGATCGCGCTCGCCACGGCCGCAGGACCTGCCGCCTGGTTCGACACCACCCAGCTGAACGAGGCCGACGAGCGGGCCTTCGCCGACTGGATCGCGGACGCCGGCCGGCCGAAGGTCATGCACAACGCCAAGGGCGCGATGCGGGTCCTCCCCGAGCACGGCTGGAGCGTCGACGGCGTCACCATGGACACCGCGCTCGCCGCCTATCTGGTCAAGCCCGGCCGCCGCTCCTTCGCGCTGGACGCGCTCGCCGTCGAGTATCTGGGCCGTGAGCTCGCCCCGGCCGCTGCCGACGGCCAGCTCGCCTTCGGCTCGGACGAACAGGCCGAGGCCGACGCCCTGATGGCGCAGGCCCGCGCGGTCCTCGACCTCGGTGAAGCGTTCACCGCGCGGCTGATCGAGGTCGGTGCGGCCGACCTGCTGCACGACGTCGAGCTGCCCACCTCCGAGCTGCTGGCCCGCATGGAGCGGCACGGCATCGCCGCCGACCGCTCCCATCTGGAGGCCATGGAGCAGCAGTTCGCGGGCGCCGTGCAGCAGGCCGTGAAGGAGGCGCACGCCGCCGTCGGGCACGAGTTCAACCTCGGCTCGCCCAAGCAGCTGCAGGAAGTCTTCTTCGGTGAGCTGAACCTCCCCAAGACCAAGAAGACCAAGACCGGTTACACCACCGACGCGGACGCGCTGGCCTGGCTGGCCGGCCAGACCGAGCACGAGCTGCCGGTCATCATGCTGCGCCACCGTGAACAGGCCCGGCTGCGCTCCACCGTCGAGGGTCTGATCAAGACGATCGCGGCCGACGGCCGTATCCACACCAGCTTCAGCCAGATCGTGGCCGCGACCGGCCGGCTCTCCTCCACCGACCCGAATCTGCAGAATGTGCCGGTGCGTACGGACGAGGGCCGCGCCATCCGCCACGGCTTTGTCGTCGGCGAGGGCTTCGAGTCGCTGATGACCGCCGACTACAGCCAGATCGAGCTGCGCGTGATGGCGCATCTGTCGGAGGACGAAGGCCTGCTGGAGGCGTTCGCCTCCGGTGAGGACCTGCACACCACCGTCGCCTCCCAGGTGTTCGCCGTGGAGCGGTCCGCGGTCGACGCGGAGATGCGCCGCAAGATCAAGGCCATGTCGTACGGACTGGCGTACGGCCTCTCGGCGTTCGGTCTCTCCCAGCAGCTGAACATCGAGGCGGCCGAGGCGCGCGGCCTGATGGACACCTACTTCGAGCGGTTCGGCGGAGTCCGCGACTATCTGCGCCGCGTCGTCGACGAGGCACGCGCCACCGGATACACGGAGACGATGCTCGGCCGGCGCCGCTATCTCCCGGACCTCAACAGCGACAACCGCCAGCGCCGCGAGGCCGCCGAGCGGATGGCGCTCAATGCCCCGATCCAGGGCACGGCCGCGGACATCGTCAAGATCGCGATGCTGAACGTGGACCGGGCGCTGAGCGAGGCGAAGCTCTCCTCCCGGCTGCTGCTCCAGGTCCACGACGAAATCGTCCTGGAGGTCTCGCCGGGCGAGCGCGACCGGGTGGAAGAGCTGGTCCGCCGGGAGATGTCCTCGGCCGTGTCCCTGCGCGCACCGCTGGATGTCTCGGTCGGCGTCGGCCCCGACTGGGAGTCCGCCGCGCACTGAACCGGACCGTGTGCGTTCCGGCGCGGGATCAGCCTGATCCCCTGCCGGAACGCACCGGCGGCAGCAGGGAACCGGGGGTGTCCGTGCGCGAGCGGTGCCGCAGCCGTACCCCCACGGCGTACAGCACCAGCCCCAGGGCGAGCCCCGCGCCCGCCCCGAAGCACGCGGTCGGGACGATGTCGAGCGGCGTGCGGATCTCCCCCCAGTACGCGTAATAGCGCAGGCACCGGTGCACGACCCCGGCTGCCACGCACCCCGCCAGCAGCGCCCAGGCCCACCACCGCTCCCGCCCGCGCAGTACGGGCAGGGAAGCGGGCGCCTCCGAGCGGGACTGCCGGCGCAGGGCGGACCCGGTGAACCAGCCGAGGGCCAGCAGGGCGAGCGCGGAGCCGCCGTACTGGAAGTAGAGATACATCGGGAAGCCCGCGACCATCTCGCCGAGCAACGGGAAGACCTTCATGCCCCAGCGGTCCAGATGCGTGAAGCTGTCCCACACCACATGGGTGGTCGATCCGAGGACCGCCGAGACATAGAACAGGGCCGCGAGCGCCGGGAGTCCACGCCCACGCCACTCCTCTCCCCGGACGAAGGCGTAGACCCTGCCGCGCCACGCGTACGGCACCAGGGCAAGCAGCGGCTCGCGCAGCAGAAGCCACAGCCCCGCCAGAGCCGCGGCGATCAGCGCGTCCACCGTGAAGATTCCGGCCACCGAGTGCGTCACATCGCCGAACTCCATGGCGCCCGGGATCGCGGTGTCCGCAAAGTAGGTCATGTCGGGGGCGAACGAGCCGGCGACGAGCGCGGACGCGACGAGCGGTCCGCGCGCGGTCCCGTCTCTCCTGATGCCCGGCAACACCGCCGCGGCATGGCTCAGCGTGAACGGCATGGTGTCCCCCTGGACCGTCGTCGATCAATGGCGCCCAGTATGCGTGAAGTTGCTGATCGGGAATCCCGGGCGACCGGGAGGTAGCGGAAGGGTGAAAAACGGTCAAGGTCCGGTGTTCCGGGGCCCGTAGGTGTCGTAGGGTCACGTGAGTGCGCGCTGGGGAGCGCGAACAGTCGCCGACGGGGAGGAAAAGACGTATGGCAGCGCAATTCGGCCGCCGACTGCGCAAGGGAGCGACGACGACCGCGGTTGCCGCGGTTGCCGTGGCCGCGCTCTCCGCCTCCGGGGCGCCCGGCGCCACGCACGCCACCGCGGGCGGCAGTCGGGAAGCGTCCGATGCGACCCCGCCCCCCGGCACTCCGGTCACCGGCAACTCCCCGTACTACACCGACCTTCCGCCGCTGAACACACCTGACAAACCGGCCACTTCGATCGATCTGCCCGCGACAGGTACAGCCGAAGCGGGCATTCCGGCCACCGTACTCGCGGCGTACAAGCAGGCCGAGCGGACCATCGCGGGCTCGGACCCCGGCTGCCGCGTCCCGTGGCAGCTGCTCGCCGCGATCGGCAAGGTGGAGTCGGGACAGGCGCGCGGCGGCAAGGTCGACGCCAACGGCACCACGTTCTCCCCGATCCTCGGGCCGGTTCTCAACGGCGTCGGCTTCGCGAACATCTCGGACACCGACAAAGGCGCCTACGACGGCGACGCGACGCACGACCGCGCGGTCGGCCCGATGCAGTTCATCCCCTCCACCTGGGAAAAGTGGGGCGAGGATGCCAACAGCGACGGACGCAGGGACCCCAACAACATCTACGACGCCGCGCTCGCCGCGGGGCGCTATCTCTGCGCCGACGGCCGCGACCTGGCGCTCAAGGCCGACCTCGACCGCGCGATCCTCGGCTACAACCACTCGCAGGAGTATCTGAGTACGGTCCTGTCCTGGTTCGAGTTCTACAAGCGCGGTACGCACGGCGTTCCGGACGGCACCGGTGTGCTGCCGGTCGGCAACACGCCCGACAGCTCGGGCCCCATGCCGACCCCCACTCCCACGCCGACCCCGTCCGCTCCCGGCAGCCACCGCCCGACCCCGGCTCCCTCACCGTCGAAGCCGGGTGGCGGCACGGGCGGAAAGCCCAGCCCGACCCCGACCCCGCCCCCCACGCCGAAGCCGACGCCGCCGCCGAGCCCGTCGCCCGTCACCCGTCTCGAGGACGCGGGCACCGCCGAGCTGGCCGCCATGGCCGGCCACGAGTTCACGGCGCGGCCCACCGTGCGGGTGAAGAACGCCGCAGGCCGGACCGTCCCGCTGCAGGCCGTGGGCTTCGAGATCGTCGGCGACACGGATGCCCTTTTCGCCGGCGGGAAGAAGAGCGTCGTCCTCCACACCGGCGCGGACGGAACGGTCGCGGCGCCGACCCTCCAGGCGGGTGAGAAGACCGGCACGTTCACGGTCCGGGCCAAGGTGGTGGGCCCGCGGGTGCCCGTCGTCGACTTCACCGCGACTGTCACTGTGCGGGCCGCGGACGCGATCGCCAGGACCGACGACAAGGTTCTCACCGCAGCCCCCGGCACCGAGTTCGCAGACGCCGTCGAGGTCAAGGCCACCTACAAGGGCGCCATCGCCTCGGGTGTGGCCATGACCGCCACCATGATCACCGCCGCGGACAACCCGGCGGACAACCCGGCGGACAAGCCGGTGGTCAACGACAAGGGTCCGTACTTCAAGGACGCCGACGGCAAGACGGTCCGCACGCTCACCGAGCTGAAGACCGACGCCAACGGAGTCCTGAAGCTCCCGAAGATCTACGCGGACGATGCGACGGGCACCTTCCTGCTCCGCCTCACCACCGCCGGCGGCGCGACCGTGACCATCGAGCTCAAGGTCGCCGCACCGGCTGCCTGACCCGAGGGCCCGACCGGCCGTCCGACCAGCCATTCAGTACTTCCGCACCGCCCCTCTGCCGCCACCGGGCAGGGGGGCGGTGCCATGTGTCGGTGGTGCAACGTGTTCTCATCTCGCGGCTGGATTGCTACGGTGCCCCCGCCCTGACGCTCTATCAGATCCGGAATCGGATCCGAGTTCCCCGGGAGGCCGAGCATGCGCGCCCTCGTCGCCGCCGCCATCGGGCTGGCCGCCGCCTTCGCCCTCGTCCTCACCATCACGGCGATCGGCGCACCTCCCGGCGAGACCTCGCCCGAACCGCTGCTGACCACCGTCCCCGGCGCCAAGAAGTAGGAGGGCCGGACCATGCGCCGCAGAGCCGGCCTCGTACTCCTCGCCTTCGCCGTCTTCTTCGCCGCGCTCTCACCGCTGCTGCGCTGGTACGCCTTCCCGAGGCTGGTGAAGATCCCGCCCAGCCAGTACCAGGAGATGGTGCTGGAGGCGAAGCCCGCGACCCTGCTCGACTACGGCTCCATGCAGGCGAAGCAGGTCGAGAAGGTCACCATCGTGCAGACCCTCAAGGGCAATGTGGAGGAGTCCGAGAAGATCGAGCGCAGCGCCGGCCGTGACGTCGTCGTCTGGGACTCGCTCTCCTACGTCCAGGGCCCCGACGGCAAGATGGTCTCCCAGATCCCCGAGCGCTACATCTTCGACGCGCACAGCCAGGAGCCCGTGCACGCCACCGGCGAAATGGTCGACGGCGACGCGGTGCGGCGCGAGGGCATCGAGTTCAAGTGGCCGTTCCTCGCCGAGAAGCGGGACTACCAGTATTTCGACGCCCAGGCGCGTACGTCCGCGCCCATTCATTACAAAGGGACGCAGAAATTCCGCGGGCTCGACGTCTACTACTTCGAGCAGACCATCCCGTGGACCAAGGTGCCGTACCCGAAGAAGATGCCGATCCCCGGCATCGAAGCGACCACGCTGGAGAAGCAGACCGGCACCACTCGCTGGTACACCACCAAGCGGATGTTCTGGGTCGACCCGGTCACCGGCGGTCCCGTGAACGGCGAGGAGATCCACCGGGAGGAGCTGCGCGGCGGCACGCTGCTGGGCGGCCGGGACAAGGTCACCGCATTCGCCGGGCATGTGAAGATGCGCCCGGACTATGTGGACTCCACCGTAGAACTGGTCAAGTCCCAGCGGCAGTTGGTGCTGCTGATGACCTCGTACCTGCCATGGGGCTTCCTGGTCCTGGGCGGTGGACTGCTGGCACTCGCGCTGGTCCTCGAGGCCCGCGGGCGCCGGCCGCAGGCCCCGGCCGCGGAGCGCGAGCCGGAGCCGGTCCCTGCCTGACGGCCCACTGCGCCCCCGACCCGTCGGCATCCGAAGAGGCTCAGGAATGCCCTTCGGATCAGCTCAAGAATGCTCTTCGGGTCAGCTTCCCGCTTCCCTGCTGAGCCGCGCCTTGGTGCGCCGGGTCGGCTCGGCCGTCGACGGGTCCTCGGGCCAGGGATGCTTGGGATAGCGACCGCGCAACTCCGCCCGTACGGACCGGTATCCGTCCTTCCAGAAGGACGCCAGGTCCGCGGTGACCGCCGCCGGCCGCCCGGCGGGGGAGAGCAGATGCACCAGCACCGGCACGCCCGAGACCGTGGGCGTCTCGCGCAGCCCGAAAAGCTCCTGGAGCTTCACGGCCAGGACCGGCTGGGCCCCGCCGTACTCCACCCGGATCCGCGAGCCGCTCGGCACCTCGATCCGCTCCGGCGCCAGCTCGTCGAGCCGGGCCGCGTCGCCGCTCGCCCAGGGCAGCAGTCGCTGCAGCGCCTGGCCGGCCTGGACACGTCCGAGATCGTTCCGCCGCCGGGCCCTGGACAGCTCCGGCTCCAGCCACTCATCGGTGCGGTCCAGCAGTGCGGCGTCCGACACATCCGGCCAGGGCGCGTCCAGCTCGCGGTGCAGAAAGGCGACCCGCTCGCGCAGCCCCTCCGCCTCCCGCGTCCAGCGCAGCAGCCCGAGTCCCTCGCGCCGTAGCCCCTCGAGCAGGGCTTCGCGTACGAGAGCGGGGTCCGGGTCCTTCAGTGCGCGCGCGGAGAGCTCGACGGCCCCGAGCCGCTCCACCTCGCGGGCGACGACATCGCCGTTCTCCCAGTGGACCTCCTCGCCTGCGACGAGCAGATGCGAAGCGGCCGTACGCGCCGTGTCCTCGTCGATGACGGCGGCGAGCCGCACCCGTGCCGAGGCGGCATGTGCGGGCCGGTCCGCGACAGCGACGGCGAGCCAGGGCGCGCTGCGCAGCCGCGACCCGGCGACGAGCTCGCCCCCGGTCCCGGAGGCCATCAAAAACGCCCCTTCGCCCCGGGCCCGGGCCACCCGCTCGGGAAACGCGAGCGCCGCGACGAGCCCGGCGACGGCGTCGTCGGGGCCAAGTCCCGCCGACGATTGCGGCGCGGGGTGCGGGGCGGAGCCCCGGTTGCGGGACGACGCGGGGTGGCGAACGGACAGCGACGACTCCAGCCGCCCCGCCTCCGCCCTCCAGCGCCCCGCATACGCGTCGCCGCCACGGCGCGCCGTGCGCCAGGCCGCGGCCAGGTCGTCGCCGTACTCCCGCGGCGGCTCCTCGCTGAGCAGTGCGACCACCTCCGCGGCCCGGCGCGTGCCCACCTCTTGTGAGCCGTCCAGCAGCGCCCGCGCCAGTCGGGGATGCAGGCCAAGCCGGGCCATCCGTACGCCCCGTTCGGTCGCCCGGCCTGCCGTGTCCACCGCGCCGATCACGGCAAGAACCGAACGCGCCGCGGCCAGCGCACCGGCCGGAGGCGGGTCGAGCAGCGCCAGGCCGGAGGCCGTCGGATCGCCCCAGCACGCCGCCTGCAGCGCGAACGCAGCCAGGTCGGCGACCTTGATCTCGGGCGACGGGAACCGCGTCAGCCGGGCGTCCTCCGCCTCGGTCCAGCAGCGGTACACCGTGCCCGGCGCCTCCCGGCCGGCCCGCCCCGCCCGCTGCCGCGCCGCCGCCTGCGAGGTCCGCACCGTGGTCAGCGCGCTCAGGCCCCGCGCGTGATCGGTACGCGGCTCGCGCGCCAGACCCGCGTCCACGACGACCCGCACGCCCGGTACCGTCAGGCTCGATTCCGCGACCGAGGTGGCCAGCACCACCCTCCGTACCCCTGAAGAGCCCGCGAGTACCGCGTCCTGCACCGCGGCCGGCGCCCGCCCGTGGACCTGGAGCACCTCCGCGCCCACATCCGCCAACTGGCTCGCGACCCGGCCGATTTCACCCACTCCGGGCAGAAAACACAGCACATCGCCCACGCGCTCGGTCAGCGCCCGCCGCACCACCGAGGCCACATGGGTCAGCAGCGCCGGATCGACCCGCATCCCGTGCGGCGGCCGTACGGGCCGCGCCGGCGGCGCCCAGACCACCTCCACCGGATGCGCGACCCCGGCCGCCTCCACCACCGGCGCATCGCCGAGCAGCCGCGCCCAGCCCTGTGCGTCCGTGGTCGCCGAGGCTGCGACCAGCCGCAGCTCCGGCCGCAGCGCGGCTCGTACGTCCAGCAGGAACGCGGCCACCGTGTCCGCGTCCAGATGCCGCTCGTGGCACTCGTCGAGGATCACCGCATCGACCCCGGCCAGTTCCTGGTCGCGCTGCAGCCGCTGCAGCAGCACACCGGTGGTCACGACCTCCACCACCGTCCCGCGCCCTACCAACCGCTCCCCGCGCACGGTGAAACCGACCTTCCCGCCGACCTGCTCGCCGAGCAGCCACGCCATCCGCCGCGCTGCGGCCCGCGCCGCGATCCGCCGCGGTTCGGCGACCACCACACGCCGCACAGGACCGCCACCCACCAGCCCGGACAGCACCAGCGGTACGAGCGTGGTCTTGCCGGTCCCGGGCGGCGCGCACAGCACCGCGCAGCCGTGCGTGTCGAGCGCATGCCTGAGCGCGGGCACGGCGCTCTGTACGGGCAGGCCGGCGAGGACGTCTTCACGGATCACCGCCCCAGTCTCGCAAGATGCCGGGGCAGCTCATTCAGATGGTCCAGGCGCAGGCCCTGACGCAAGCTCGGTGCACAGGCTCATTCCGCGAGCTCGTTCCACAGCTGATTGCCCGAGCTCGTTCCACAGGCTCGGCCGAGGACCTCAGTCGCGCTCGCAGACGAAGATCGCAGTCCCCGGGATCAGATGTCCGCGCAGCGGGGACCAGCCACCCCACTCCTGGCTGTTCCAGGCCGGCCACTCCGGCTCGACCAGGTCCACCAGCCGGAAGCCTCCCGCCACCACGTCCCGGACCCGGTCGCCGAGCGTCCTGTGGTGCTCGACGTATACCGCGCGCCCCCGCTCGTCCTGTTCGACGTACGGAGTGCGGTCGAAGTACGAAGCGGCCACCGAGAGCCCCTCGGGCCCCGGCTCGTCGGGGAAGGCCCAGCGGATCGGGTGCGTCACCGAGAAGACCCACCGCCCGCCCGGCCGCAGTACACGCCGTACCTCCTGGAAGACCTTCACCGGCTCGGCCACGAACGGAACCGCGCCGTAGGCCGAGCACGCCAGGTCGAAGGAGCCGTCCCGGAACGGCAGTGCCCCCGCGTCCGCTTCCACCAGCGGTACGTGGCCGGCACTGTCGCCGATCCGAAGCGCGTGCTGGAGCTGCCGGTGGGAGAGGTCCAGGGCCACCGGGCGCGCGCCCTGTGCGGCCAGCCAGCGTGAGCACTGCGCCGCGCCCGCGCCGATCTCGAGAACAGAGAGTCCCTTCAGCGACCCGGCGGGCCCCAGCAGACCGGCCTCCGCCTCGTCGAGACCTTCCGGGCCCCACACGAAACGGTCGTCCCCGAGGAACGCGCCGTGCTCGGTCTGGTACTCGTCGGCGTTCCGGTCCCACCAGCCGCGGCTGGCGCGGCTGCTCTCCGAGTTCCCGGTGTTACGGCGGGTGGCTTCCGGCTCAAAATCTTGGAACATCGTCACCGTCGTTGTAGTTTGCGTTCAGCGCGACCACTGGCGGCCATGGTGGCCTCGGCAAACATTAGTTGTGCCGGGTATGGGACGTTCCGCCCCGGGTGTGCGCCTTCGCGCATTGACCGTGCCCGGCTGCCCCCGTATGCTACAAGTTGCGCTGCGGGCCTGCGCGCCTCAGACAGAGCAGGCCGCGCTCGCATCTGTATGCATGTCCCCTCGGTTCACGAGGCGCCGCCCAGGTTTCTTGGGTCGGCGCTTCCCAGGCTGTCCGGCTTCTGCAGCTGCGATACGGGCTCTCGGCGTAGCAGTACCTACGACTCACCGTCCGTACCGGAGCCCTTACCCACATGACGAGCAGCACCGAGACCACCGCCACCACTCCGCAGGTTGCGGTCAACGACATCGGTGACGAGGAAGCATTCCTCGCCGCGATCGACGAGACGATCAAGTACTTCAACGACGGTGACATCGTCGATGGCGTCATCGTCAAGGTAGACCGGGACGAGGTTCTCCTCGACATCGGTTACAAGACCGAAGGCGTGATCCCGAGCCGCGAGCTCTCGATCAAGCACGACGTCGACCCGAACGAGGTCGTCAAGGTCGGCGACGAGATCGAGGCCCTGGTTCTCCAGAAGGAGGACAAGGAAGGCCGTCTCATCCTGTCCAAGAAGCGCGCTCAGTACGAGCGCGCCTGGGGCACGATCGAGAAGATCAAGGAAGAGGACGGCATCGTCACCGGTACCGTCATCGAGGTCGTCAAGGGTGGTCTCATCCTCGACATCGGCCTCCGCGGCTTCCTGCCGGCCTCCCTCGTTGAGATGCGCCGCGTCCGCGACCTCCAGCCCTACGTGGGCAAGGAGCTCGAGGCCAAGATCATCGAGCTGGACAAGAACCGCAACAACGTGGTCCTGTCCCGCCGTGCCTGGCTCGAGCAGACCCAGTCCGAGGTCCGCCAGACGTTCCTCACGACCCTGCAGAAGGGTCAGGTCCGCTCCGGCGTCGTCTCCTCGATCGTCAACTTCGGTGCGTTCGTGGACCTGGGTGGCGTCGACGGTCTCGTCCACGTCTCCGAGCTCTCCTGGAAGCACATCGACCACCCGTCCGAGGTTGTCGAGGTCGGCCAGGAAGTCACCGTCGAGGTTCTCGACGTCGACATGGACCGCGAGCGTGTCTCCCTGTCGCTGAAGGCGACGCAGGAAGACCCGTGGCAGCAGTTCGCCCGCACGCACCAGATCGGGCAGGTTGTGCCCGGTAAGGTCACGAAGCTCGTTCCGTTCGGTGCGTTCGTGCGCGTCGACGAGGGCATCGAGGGTCTGGTCCACATCTCCGAGCTGGCCGAGCGCCACGTGGAGATCCCGGAGCAGGTCGTCCAGGTCAACGACGAGATCTTCGTCAAGGTCATCGACATCGACCTCGAGCGCCGCCGCATCAGCCTCTCGCTGAAGCAGGCCAACGAGTCCTTCGGTGCCGACCCGGCCTCGGTGGAGTTCGACCCGACGCTGTACGGCATGGCCGCGTCGTACGACGACCAGGGGAACTACATCTACCCCGAGGGCTTCGACCCCGAGACCAACGACTGGCTCGAGGGCTTCGAGACCCAGCGCGAGGCGTGGGAGGGCCAGTACGCCGAGGCGCAGACGCGCTTCGAGCAGCACCAGGCCCAGGTCATCAAGTCCCGCGAGGCCGACGAGGCCGCTGCTGCCGAGGGCGCTGCCGCCCCGGCTGCCGGTGCCCCGGCGGGTGCCACGGGCGGTTCGTACTCCTCGGAGTCGGACGACAACTCCGGCGCCCTGGCGTCGGACGAGGCCCTGGCTGCCCTGCGCGAGAAGCTGGCCGGCGGCCAGAGCTGACGCTCTGCCCCAGCTGGTGACTAGCTGAACGTAAGGCCCGCTCCCCCTGGGGAGCGGGCCTTACGTCATTCCGCACCTTCATTACCTTCATTCCGCCGTATTTCTGGCTACGGCGTGACCGGGATGTTGGTCAGGCCCAGTGCGGACTTCAGTTGGGCGGCGGTGGTCACATCAGTGACTGTGGCGGCTTGTGCTGGGATGGCCAGCAAGGACAGGCCGCCGGTCGCGAGCGCGGAGGACAGTAAGGCGGGGAGTGGTTTTCGGGTACGCATGTGGGGTGCCTTCCTGTTCTGATATATGAACGACGGGCGAGTTGTGAACTCCGACTGCCCGTGACCGTAGGGACGGGCCATGGCCATGCCAAGGTCTGGATCAGTTCGGTGTGAACCCGCTGCCGTGAACTGGGCTTCCCCTCAGAGGTGTTCATCGTGTGAGGCGGGAATGCCCGTACGTCACCACGCGTTCTCCTCTACGAACACGAGGAGGAGCGGTAACCGTGCTTGATCCGCAGGATTTGTACGAATGGGAGCCGAAGGGCCTCGCGGTCGTCGACATGGCGCTCGCGCAGGACTCGGGCGGCCTGGTCATGCTGTACCACTTCGACGGATACATCGACGCGGGTGAGACCGGCGAGCAGATCGTCGACAACCTCCTCGACACGCTTCCCCACCAGATCGTGGCCCGCTTCGACCACGACAGGCTCGTGGACTACCGGGCCCGCCGCCCGCTGCTGACCTTCCGGCGCGATCGCTGGAGCGGCTACGAAACCCCGACACTCGACGTCCGGCTCGTCCAGGACGCGACAGGCGCGCCGTTCCTGCTGCTGTCGGGACCCGAGCCGGATGTGGAGTGGGAGCGCTTCGCCGCCGCCGTCGCGCAGATCGTCGAGCGGCTCGGAGTGCGCCTCTCGGTCAACTTTCACGGCATCCCGATGGGCGTCCCGCACACCCGCCCCGTCGGGCTCACCCCGCACGGCAACCGCACGGACCTCATGCCGGGCCACCGCAGCCCCTTCGACGAGGCGCAGGTGCCGGGCAGCGCGGAGTCGCTGATCGAGTACCGCCTCATGGAGTCCGGACACGACGTTCTGGGCGTTGCCGCGCATGTGCCGCACTATGTCGCCCGTTCCTCGTACCCGGATGCCGCGCTGACCGCCCTGGAGGCGATCACGGCCGCGACGGGCCTGGTCCTGCCGGGCGTTGCCCATTCGCTGCGTACCGAGGCGCATCGCACCCAGACCGAGATAGAGCGGCAGATCGGCGAGGGCGACGAGGAGTTGGTGGCGCTGGTGCAGGGACTTGAGCACCAGTACGACGCCGTGGCGGGTGCCGAGACCAGGGGCAGTCTGGTCGCCGAGCCGGTGGACCTGCCGTCCGCCGACGAGATCGGCCTCGAATTCGAACGCTTCCTCGCGGAGCGGGAGGGTGACGCGTAGAGCGCTCGCGTAGGCTGCGGCTCATGCTGAAGGTGGGCCTGACCGGCGGAATCGGAGCCGGCAAGAGCGAAGTCTCCCGTCTGCTCGTCTCGTACGGAGCGGTGCTGATCGACGCCGACAAGATCGCTCGCGAGGTCGTCGAGCCCGGAACGCCCGGGCTCGCTGCCGTCGTCGAAGCCTTCGGCCCCGAGATCCTGGCTGCAGACGGCACCCTGGACCGGCCGAGGCTCGGCTCGATCGTCTTCTCCGACGCCGACCGCCTGGCGGCGCTCAACGCGATCGTCCATCCGCTGGTCGGAGCGCGCTCGATGGAGCTGGAGGGCACGGCTGGGCCGGACGCGGTCGTGATCCATGACGTACCGCTGCTCACCGAGAACAATCTGGCGACGCTGTACGACCTGGTGATCGTGGTGGACGCATCGCCCGAGACCCGGCTGGACCGGCTCGTACGGCTGCGAGGCATGGCCGAGTCCGAGGCGCGTGCGCGGATGGCCGCGCAGGCCACGCGGGAGCAGCGGCGGGCCATCGCGGATCTGGTCATCGACAACGACGGGCCCCTGGAACAACTGGAGCCGCAGGTGCGGAAGGTCTGGGCGGAGCTGACCCAGCGGGCAGCCGCGGAGTCCGGCTCCCGTTAGCATCCGTCGATCGTGGGGGCCCGCTCGTGCCGCTGGGTGTCTTGTCGGCTTCGGGCAGCAGCGTGCACTCGATTCGGCTGTCCGGCCGCCCGGCTGAGCTGTTGGTTTGTCTTCTGTTCGGAATATGCTGCCGGACCCGGTGTTGGAACCGTCCAACTGAGGGAAGGATGCGACCGTGCCCAAGAGCAACCCGGATACCCACGTAATCGACTACCGCGCGGCCGAGCAACTGCTGGCCGCGAGGGATCCGCGCGGGGCCGTGAAGCTGCTGGACTCGGTGATCGCGGCCCACCCGGAGAACACCGCGGCGCGGCTGCTGAGGGCTCGCGCCTTCTTCGCCGCGGCCCAACTGCGTCCGGCCGAGCTCGAGTTCGAGCTGGTCCTGGAGCGAGAGCCGGACAATGCCTTCGCGCACTTCGCACTTGCCCGCACCTTCGAGCGGGCCGGCCGCCCGGAGCAGGCGAAGCGTCACTTCCGCCTGGCGGCGGCGCTGGACCCGAAGCCGGAGTATCTGAAGGCTGCGCGCTTCGACGCGCAGGCGTGAGGAAGCCCGGCGGAAGCCTGATGGAGCCCCGGCGGAGGCCTGGGGAAGGCCGTTTCGCTCCGTTGTCAGACCCACCCCGTAACGTCGTAGATCCACGGTGGAGACGGGGGAAGGACACTGCCATGGGGATCACTTCGGCGTGGTCGATCACCGCGCACGAGGACGACGTCATCGCGAGTCTGGTGCCGCGGGTCCAGCCGCTGATCGAGCGGCACCGGGAGTCGCCGCAGGCGCAGTGGGCCTGGCAGGCATGGTGTGCCGATCCGCTGCCCGATCACCGGAGTTGGCGCGACCTGCCGTTGGGGAGCGAGCGGGGCGAGGCCGTCAATGCCTTCCTGCGGCTGACGTCGGAGATCCCCCTGAACGAACTGCACTGCTGCGACGACTGCGGATTCCACCTTTACGACATATGGGAGGCATTCGCCGAGGCAGTGCCTCCGTACATCGCCGTCTTCACCAAGGACTACGCCCTCAGCGCGCTGTTCCATGCGATAGGTCCCCGGCGGGCCGCGCAGCTGCCGGGGTGGTGCGGGGACTTCCTGCTGACCTCGAACGAGGTCCGGCGGACGCTGCCGGCGGTCGAGGAAGCCCTCACCTTCACCCCGCAGGAGCGGGTCGCGGCCGAGGACCAGGTCTGGCTCGACTACCACGAGGGGGAGGAGCCCGTCCTGGACGGCCCCTTGCGAGCCTGGCGGCAGGCCGCATCCACTGGGCTTGGGCTCTTCGGGGCCAACGTCCACATCTACTGACCGGGTCTGGGCCGGCGGCCGCCGTGGTCCGGTTCGTACGGCGGTATGTCGCGACCCGGCTGGTAGTGCGGACCCTGGTGGATATGGCGCAGAACCATGGCGAGATCGACCGTGACGATCAGCAGCAGCGCTCCGCAGGCCGCCGCCCAGCCGGGGCGTCCGGCCAGCGTGAAGGCCGCTGTGCCGGCAGCGGCCCAGATCAGGCCCCATACAGTCAGCCAGAGCCGCAACCGCAGGGGACTGCGTGCAGTTGTCGGTTCACTCCCAGTGCGCATGACATTTGCATCTCCTACTCCAGGATGCACCACTATCAGGTCAGTGTTCGGTCCGTACCCGGTCCCCTTTCCATCCGGTCCATCTCCGAGTCCGACGTCGAGGAGCTGAGAAGTGGACAAGCAGCCCATGGCAGAGCACGGCAGTCCGCCGGGCCAGGATCCGCGGAAGTCCGGGGAGGGGCCACTGGTGCCGAACGTGCTGGTGGAGCTGCCGGACGCGGACGGCTTGGCCGAGGCACTGGTGGATCTGGCAGTACCGCACGAGGACATCAACGAACTCCTCGCCCTGCGGGGCCGGATGATGTCGGACCCCGGGCTGCGCCGGCTCCTGGAGTCGGGCGTGCGGGAGCTGGTCCAGGACATGGGAAAGATCGGCGGTGGCGGGGAACTGCCGCGGCTGCCCGAGAAGTCAGGGGCGGTCGGCCGCTGGCTCCCGGTGTACGTCTTCGTCGCCGCGCTCCCGTACGTACGGGCGTACCACCGGGAGCAGTCCGTCCCGGAAGACGTCTCCCGCCGTACGCTCGCCGACCTCGGGCGCAATGTCGCCGTTCACCGACGGAGGCGCGGCACGGGCGGGCTGTTGATACCTGGCTGGATCGGGCTGCACTTCCGGGGCGAGATCTACCAGTTGGGGCGGCTGCAGTTCCAGCGTTCCCGGCTCGGCGACCGTACCGTTGAGGCCGTGCGGGCGGCCGGGCTGCCGTTCGGGCCAGGCGACCTCGCCCTGAATGTGCATATCCCGGACTTCCTCGGGCCGATCGCGCCTGAGGCGTGCGACCGATCCCTCGCGAGAGCCCTGGAGTTCTTCGCCCGCCACTTCCCCGAAGAGCCCTACCGCGTGGCCACCTGCCACTCCTGGCTGCTCGACCCCCAGCTCGCCGAGTATCTGCCGAAGGACTCCAATATCGTCCGCTTCCACGACCGCTTCCGGACCGCGTACGAGGAGAAGGAAGCCGACGACGGCGCTCCGGTCGCGTTCGTGTTCGGCGATCCCGAGCTGCCGCTGGACGCCCTGCCGCGCCGAACGGGCGTGGAGCGCGCCGTCGGCGACCATCTGCGAGCAGGCCGCCACTGGTACGGCGGGCACGGCTGGTTCGCGATATGAGCGCTCGAAGCCGGGTCCGGGCGCGGCCCAAGGCGCCGGACAGGCGCAGTTGAAGATTTTGAAGTTGGGGCCCGGGGCGGCGATGAGTCCTGGGCCCCCTCCCGGTCTACCTCTTTGAAAGCACTACGGAGCGCTTACCGGAGGAGACCACAATGTCCGCAGAAACCGCCGTCACCACCTCGAACACCGCCGCTGCCACCGCTACCGGAACGACGCTGAGCCGCCGCTCGCACCTCGCGGTGCGCACGCTCCAGATCGTGCTCGCGGTGTTCATGGCGGTCCCGAGCGCCGGGCCCAAGCTTGTCGCCCACTCCTCCGCGACGGAGGCTTTCGACAAGATCGGCTTCGGCGACTGGTTCATGTATCTGACGGGCGGTCTGGAGCTGGCCGGTGCGATCGCGCTGGTGATCCCGATCCTCTCCGGTCTTTCGGCGCTCGCCTTCATGGGTCTGATGATCGGCGCCTTCATCACGCAGATGACCGTGTTCGACGGCCAGTACGCGATCACGCCCGTCATCCTCTTCGTCATCTTCGGCGGGATCGCCTGGGTGCGGCGTAATCACACGGCCGAGCTCGTCGCCCTCGTGCGCAAGCGCCTCTAGAAGCCGCCCGTAGGCCGCACCCGCACCGAGGTGCGGCCTTCCTGCTGAGGTGGGGCGGTATGGGCGGGTGAGAGCTCGACCGAGGGGGTATACCGGGCATACCGTGGTAATTAACATCCGGCTCGGACGGTAGGGGGTGCCCTGATGGTCGAGGAGCTGGTGGCTGCGGGCGCGGCGGCCGCGTCCGCTTGTGTGCTGTACGCGATGGCGGGCGCGAGGGTGGTCAAGCAGTACGAGCGGGGCGTGGTCTTCCGCCTCGGTCGGCTGCGTGACGACGTCAGGGCCCCGGGCTTCACCATGATCGTCCCCTTCATCGAGCGGCTGCGTAAGGTCAATATGCAGATCGTGACGATGCCGGTGCCCGCGCAGGACGGCATCACGCGGGACAACGTGACGGTCAGGGTCGACGCCGTGATCTATTTCAAGGTCGTGGACGCCCCCGATGCCATCGTCCAGGTCGAGGACTACCGCTTCGCGGTCTCGCAGATGGCGCAGACATCACTGCGGTCGATCATCGGCAAGAGCGATCTGGACGATCTGCTCTCCAACCGCGAAAAGCTCAACCAAGGACTGGAGTTGATGATCGACAGTCCGGCGATCGGCTGGGGTGTGCAGATCGACCGGGTCGAGATCAAGGACGTGTCCCTGCCCGAGGCGATGAAGCGCTCGATGGCGCGCCAGGCCGAGGCGGACCGTGAGCGCCGGGCCCGGGTCATCAACGCCGACGCCGAACTCCAGGCCTCCAAGAAGCTCGCCGAGGCCGCCAAGGAGATGTCCCAGCAGCCGGCTGCCCTTCAGTTGAGGCTGCTGCAGACTGTCGTCGCCGTCGCGGCCGAGAAGAACTCCACCCTGGTGCTGCCGTTCCCGGTGGAGCTGCTGCGCTTCCTGGAACGGGCCCAGCAACCCGCGCAGTCCCCGTCCGAGCCGCAGCAGGCCTTGCCGTCGCATCCCGCGCAGCCGGAGTCGCAGCCCGAGTCACCGTCGCAGGAGAGCCGGCCGGTGGAGTCGTCGCCGGTTCAGCCGGTGCAGCCCGTCCAGCCCGTGCCGCCGTTGCCGCCCGCGGTGCCTCCCGCCGCATAGGCCCCTGTCGCAAAGCCCTGCCGCGAAAGGTCCGGCGTCTGAGCTCCGCCGCCTCGGCCGCGCTGCCGGGTGAGCGCGGTCCCGGCCGGGTAGGAAGCGTCCCGGCGTTCCTCACGACCGGACGCCTGCCTCGGCCGACGGAGCCTGATTCGTGACGCATGGTGAACCGTTGTGCACGACCCGTCAGGCGCGGTCCGCGGCCGTCTCACCGGCTCGGGAGTGTCGGCCTCCCTGGGCATTCCGTACGCCGCAGCGCATCCTTTCGCGCCGCCGGTGGGGCCCTGAGCCCTGGCTGGGCGTACGAGACGCGTCGGCGTACGGTCCGACCGCGCCCAAAGTCCCGTACACACCGCCCTTCGACGCCCTCATCCCCGAGGACTCGATCCCCGGAGGCGACGGCGAGCACGGCAAGGACGGTGAGCGACAAAGCTTCCTCAATCTGGACGTCTGGACGCCCTCGCCGGGTCCGGGCAGTCGGCTGCCGGTGCCAGTGTGGCTGCACGGCGGCGCGTTCGCGAACGGCTCCGGGTCGGCCTCGGCGTACAACGGCAGCGTTCGCGCGCGACGGTGTGGTGTGCGTGACGCTCAACTACCGCCTGGGCGCGGAGGGTTTCCTGCATCTGGACGGCGTACCGGACAACCGCGGGCTGCTCGACCAGACAGCCGCGCTGGAGTGGTACGACGATGGTCTTCGACGAGGAATCGGGGCCGGTGGCGGACCCGCGGGCACAGGAGCGGGCGCTCTGGGACAGGATGCGCTGAGGGTGTCCGCCGAGGCGTCTGCTGCGGTGCCTTCGGTGCCTGTCGAGCCGTCCCGGCCGGCTGCCGGAGCCCATTGTCAGACCTCACCCGTAAGGTCGTAGATCCAGTACTTCGGTACGTGATCGGCAGAGGGAGGTGACCCGATGACGTCCGACATGCGGCAACTGCTGCACACCTGCGCTGCGGTCTTTGTGCCGGCCGCACTGCCGCGCGAGGGGCGGGTCGCTTTCTGGGACCCGGAGGGTGACCGGCTCCGGGACGCGAGCGGCGAGCTCACGGTCGCACGCCGGCACGGCACCGGCGTCCGCAGCCGCACGGTCCCCGCCGTGCTGCTGCCGGTCGCCGAAGCCGTACCGCTGCTGACCCGGGCCCGTCGGAATCCGGCAGCGCACCCCGCCGCGGCCTGCTGGGGCGCTGCCGCGCTGCACGCGGTCCATCTGGTGGCGCGCGGCAGGCTGCTGCCGGGCCTGACCGCGACCGACCATGACGCATGGCGGGCGGGCCCGCTGGACGCCGACGACATCGCCCAGCTGCGGGCGATCGCAGCCGCCATGCCGTACGAGGCGCATGCCGTTCCCGTCGGTGAGCTGCGGCCGTTGCGGCTGCCGGAGCCCGAGGCGCTGGTCCGGTCGTTCTTCGACGCGGTGGCCGACACCCTGCCGCGTACGCCTGCCGCGCCGTATGCAGCGGGAGCGCCGTTCGCCGCCCTTTCCGCGCAGCATCTGCCCGCCGCACGGGAGTGGGCGGCGGAGGCCGCGGCGGGCATGGACGCGGGAGTGCGGGTCTCGCTCCGCCTCGACCTGTCCGCGTTCGAGCTCTTCGACATCGCCGAGGAGGACGGCGCGGAGCGCAATGCCGGCGCGGCCCTCGTCCAGGTGCACAGCCTCGCCGACCCGACGCTCGTCATCGACGCGACCCGGCTGTGGGCGGGCGACGGCGACGAGGACTTCGGGCCGCGCGCCAGGATTGACGCGGTGCTGGCGCTGCGGCGCGCGGCCCGGGTCTGGCCGCCACTCGCCCGGCTGCTGGAACGGGACGTGCCCGATGTGCTCCCGCTGACCGAGGACGAGCTGTACGAGCTGCTGGGACCGGGCGCGGCACGCCTGGCCGCGGCCGGGGTAGCGGTGCACTGGCCGAAGGAGCTGGCGCGTACGCTCTCGGCCGCCGCGGTCGTACGGTCCGCGCCCGGCTCGGCGACGGACGGCACACCGTTCTTCGACAGCGAGGAACTGCTCAAATTCAACTGGCAGTTGGCGCTGGACGGCGATCCGCTGACCGAGCGGGAGATGGACGCGCTGGCCGAGTCGCACCGTCCGATCGTGCGGCTGCGGGACCAGTGGGTGGTCGTCGACCCCGGTCTCGTACGGAAGGCGCGCAAACGGGAGTTGGGGCTGCTCGAGCCGGTCGACGCGCTGGCCGTGGCGCTGACCGGCACAGCGGAGGTGGACGGCGAGACGGTGGAGGCGGTGCCGACGGGCGCGCTGGCGGCACTGCGCGACCGGCTCACCGCGGCCTCCGCACCCGTTGCGCCTCCGGCGGGCCTTGCCGCCGCACTCCGCGACTACCAGCTGCGGGGCCTGGCCTGGCTGGACCTGATGACCTCGCTCGGGCTCGGCGGCTGCCTCGCGGACGACATGGGCCTCGGCAAGACGGTCACGTTGATCGCCCTCCACCTCCACCGTGCCCGGACGGCCCCGACGCTGGTCGTCTGCCCCGCCTCGCTGCTCGGCAACTGGCAGCGGGAGATCACCCGCTTCGCACCCGGCGTACCGGTGCGCCGCTTCCACGGCGCCGACCGCACACTGCCCGAGCTCGACGGCGGCTTCGTCCTCACCACGTACGGCACGATGCGGACGAGCGCGGACCGGCTGGCCGCGCACACCTGGGGGATGGTCGTCGCCGACGAGGCGCAGCACGTCAAGAACCCGTTCTCGGCGACGGCCAAAGCCCTGCGCACCATCCCGGCCCCGGCCCGCGTCGCTCTGACCGGCACCCCCGTCGAGAACAACCTCTCCGAGCTGTGGGCGCTGCTGGACTGGACGACTCCCGGACTGCTCGGCCCGCTGAAGGCCTTCCGCTCCCGGCACGCGCGCCTCGTCGAGAACGGTGAGGACGACGACGCGGTCGAGCGGCTGTCCCGGCTCGTCCGCCCCTTCCTCCTGCGCCGCAAGAAGTCCGATCCGGGCATCGTGCCCGAACTGCCGCCGAAGACGGAGTCCGACCATCCCGTCGCGCTCACTCGCGAGCAGGCGTCCCTCTACGAAGCCGTCGTACGGGAGACGATGGCGGCGATCGAGGGCGCGGAGGGCATCGCGCGCCGTGGTCTGGTGATGAAGCTGCTCACCGGGCTGAAGCAGATCTGCAACCATCCCGCGCAGTTTTTGAAAGAGCACAGCCTGAAGGAGCGCGGCGCTGCGACAGGCGTCGGCACCGTCCGGCTGGCGGGCCGCTCCGGCAAACTGGCTCTCCTCGACGAACTGGTGGAGACGATCCTCTCCGAGGACGGCTCGGTCCTGATCTTCACCCAGTACGTCTCCATGGCCCGCATCCTCGCGGCGCACCTCACGTCCCTGGCGATCCCGTCCCAGCTCCTGCACGGCGGCACCCCCGTGGCCGAGCGCGAGCGCATGGTGGACCGCTTCCAGTCGGGCGAGATCCCGGTCTTCATCCTCTCCCTCAAGGCCGCCGGCACCGGTCTGAATCTGACCCGGGCCGGCCATGTCATCCACTTCGACCGCTGGTGGAACCCTGCCGTGGAGGAGCAGGCGACGGACCGGGCGTACCGCATCGGCCAGACACAGCCGGTGCAGGTCCACCGACTGATCGCGGAGGGCACGGTGGAGGACCGCATCGCCGAAATGCTGGCGTCCAAGCGGGCGTTGGCGGACGCGGTCCTCGGCTCCGGAGAGGCGGCCCTGACCGAACTGACCGACCGTGAGCTGGCCGACCTCGTCTCCCTGCGGAGGCCCTCATGACCCCGCGCTCCCAACCCGCCCGCCCCCTCCACGACGACCGCCGCCGGACGTTCCCCGCCCTGGAGCCCCTCACCGGCGAGGAGTTCGCGTCCAGCTGGTGGGGCAACACCTGGGTGGAGGCGCTGGAGGAATCGGCCCTGGACCGGGCCCGCCTCGTCCGGGGCCGTGCGTACGCGGGCCGCGGCCATGTCGACGCGATCACGGTCACGCCGGGCCGGGTCGTGGCGTACGTCCACGGCAGCAGACCGCGCCCGTACCGAACGGAGATCCGCCTGCGTACCCTCTCCGACGGCGACTGGGACGACTTCCTGGCCGCCGCGGCGGCCAGACCCGACCACATCGCGGCCCTGCTCGACAAGGACGTGCCGCACGCGCTGGCGACCGTGGCGGACCTCCTGCCCACGCCGGGCGATCTGATCCCCGACTGCTCCTGCCCGGACGACGGTTACCCCTGCAAGCACGCGGCGGCGCTCTGCTACCAGACGGCCCGGCTGCTGGACGAGGACCCGTTCGTGCTGTTCCTGATGCGCGGCATGGGCGAACGCGAAATCCTCGCCTCACTCGCTCATCGCAACGCGGCCCGCTCGGCCGCCGAGCGCACCACCGCGGCCGCCGCCACTGCCGTTCCGACGGTCCCGGCCCGCGAGGCTCTCGCCCCTCGCTCGCTGCCGGCCCTTCCGCCCCCGTTCCCGGCTCCGGCCCATCCGGGCCGTCCACCGTCCTACCCCCACTCGCCCGGCGCGCCCGACCCGCTCGCCCTGGATCTCCTCGCCACCGAGGCGGCCGCCCGCGCCCACACCCTCCTCACCACCGGCACGGACCCCACCGTGGAGCTGACGGAATGGCAGGACGCGGTCCGCCTGGCCGCCGCCCACCCCGGCTCGGGCCTGACCGCCTCCACCCGCGCCCTCTACCGCGATCTGGCAGCAGCCACCGATCACACTCCCACCGACCTGGCCCGCGCGGTGGCGGCCTGGCGCCAGGGAGGGCTCGAAGCCCTCGCCGTACTCGAAGAACCCTGGGACCCGCCCGCCGGCCCCTTCGACCGCGCCCGCCCGGCCCTGATCGCCGCCGACTTCCCGCACTTCCGGCCTTGGCGCAACCACCTCTCCACCCGCACGCTGCAGCTCCGCTTCGGCCGCAACGGCCTCTGGTACGGCTATGAATCGGACGCGGACCGCGAGGACTGGTGGCCCCGCGGCACTCCGGACACCGACCCGGTCGGCGCGCTCGCCGCGCTGCTCGGCAGATGACGGACTCAGCGACCGGGCTGCCTGCTCAGGACCACGGATGTGTCGCCGGCACCTCGGCCACAGTGCCGCAATGCGCCAGTGCACGGTCGACCTGGCCAACACGAGTTGATGTGTCAATCAATGCGGCGCTAACCTCGATCAGTGACTGAACCTCAATGGCTCGACGACGTGGAAAGACGCGCTTGGCAGGGCTTCATCGCCATGAGCCAGCTGCTTGAAGAGCAGGTCACCCAGGGACTGCGCCGGGCCGGCGGGCTGTCCATGGCCGACTACCGGGTTCTCGCCCCGCTGTCCGAGGCCAAGGGCCAGCGGCTGCGGATGCAGGAGCTCGCAGCTCAGGCACGGTGGGAGAAGAGCAGGCTGTCGCACCAGGTGCGCCGGATGGAAAATCGAGGACTGGTACGCCGCGAAGAGTGCCCCACTGACGCCCGCGGCGCCATCGCCGAGCTGACTCCCGAGGGGCTGCGGGCCATTCGCGAGGCGGCCCCCCTGCATGCGGACAACGTCCGCCGTATTTTCGTCGATGCGCTCTCCCGCGATCAGCTGGAAGCCCTTGCCGACATCTCGGAAACCGTGGTCCACCGCTTGGGTAGTCGTACCGGAGCCGAGTAGCCGTACGAGCCGTACGAGCCGTACGAGCCGTACGGATCACGGAGGCAGCGGCGGCATTGCGGTCGGACGCCCGGTTCCAGCCCTGCGCGGCCGGGCGACCGTCACCACTCGAGCCAGGTGTCCCATGATCCGACAGGCTCGCCCCCTGCCCATCGGACACGACAACCCTCCTGGCTCATCACACAGCCATCGCGTCCAGGCAGCGCACCTCACGCGGCTCGGAACCCGTGAGGACGTTGAGGTCCAGCGTGAGTACATGCACGACCTCGACCGCAACGCCCGGGCGGCCATCGCCTCGGTGGACCCGACGCCGATGTTCGCCCACTACCCGGACAATCCGTGGGCAGTGTTCAAGGCATACCTTGACGCCGTCACTCAGGAGGCCACCGACAGGACTGTGCCGGCATGGAAGGGCCGGCTCGGCGCGGCCGACGTCTTCACCTTCGACAACGCCTACGCGATGTTCGAGTCGCTGAGGATCGACTATGGCGTTCTCGGGCCCTTCGGCGTCCGCCCCTGACCGTCTCGAGGCGGGTCTGCCAAAAAGGTTGACACATCAACCACGCGTGCTATCGTGAATTTAGTGGATATATCAACCGTTATGTCCCATAATCTCTGATCGGCATGGCCATGAACGCGACGCGTGTGTGCACCCGGACGGCGGATCAGCGCAAGGCTCTCTTCCAGCTCCCACCGGCGCCCACGGCGCCGCGCTCCGCCCGTCGGCTCGTCGAGAACGTCCTGGCCGATTGGGGCACCCCCGTGGGGCTGGCGGAGAGCCTGCGGCTACTTGCGAGTGAACTGGTCACCAACGCTGTGGCCCACGGCGACGGCCAGGTCGGCCTCGCGCTCTTCGTCACGCCGGCAACGGATGACAGCCCCTGCGCCGTCCTCCGGATGGAGGTCGCCGACGTCTCCCCCGAGCCCGCCCGCCAGGGAGGGCTCGGGGGAGACGACGAGCACGGCCGCGGGCTCCTGCTCGTGGATGCGCTCGCCGATCAGTGGGGACAGGATCTGTTCGCGGAGGGAAAGCGCGTTTGGTGCGAGTTCGCTCTGGCTGGGGGCCCCGACGAGTGCGACGCCCTGGGTCCTGAACGAGACCGCGAGTCCGCAACCAGAAAGTCACGATCATGAAGAATTTGCCCCACGCGCCGGAAGGTGACCGAGTCATGTCCGTCCATGCCGACCGCGAGGCGCTGCGCGTACTCGTGCTGTGCGGCTCGTTTCGGACCGGCTCAATGAACTCCCGGCTGGCGGCGCTGGTCGCCACGCTCGTGCACCGCAACGGCGCCACGGCCGAACTCGCCCACCTCCGTGACTTCGACACGCCCTCGTACGACGGAGACGTCGAGGCGGCCCAGGGACTGCCCGAGGGCGCCTCCGCACTGCGCGACCGCATCCAGGAGGTCCATGCGCTCGTCATCGCCTCCCCCGAGTACAACGCCTCGGTACCGGGCGCGGTGAAGAACGCCATCGACTGGGTGTCACGGTTCCGGCCCCAGCCGTTCAAGGACAAACAGGCGCTGCTCGTCTCGGCTTCCCCGTCCATGCTGGGCGGCAACCGGGGGCTGTGGTCGCTGCGCGTCCCGCTGGAACACCTCGGCGCCCGCGTCTACCCCGACATGTTCAGTCTCGCGCAGGCCCATCAGGCCTTCGCCGAAGACGGCGAACTGGTCGACGACGTGCTGCAGGAGCGGCTGACGGCGACAGTCGACTCCTTCCTCGAACTCGTCGAAGCGGACACTCTCTACCCCTGCCTGCAGCGGCGCTGGTACGAGTTCCTGGGCGACCGTACGAGTGCCCCCGTGACACAACGCACCGAGTAGTGACCGATGTTCGACCGAAGGGCCCGGAGATGACGACCGACTTCCCCAGCGGAGCGGAGTTGACTCATCTGCTGGTGGTCAGCGACCTCGCCCGGTCCCGCGACTTCTACCGCGACGTCGTGGGCGCCGATATTGTCCGCGAGTACGGTGGAACCAGCGCCGTCCTGCGCCTCTGCGGGACCTGGATGCTGCTGGTCACTGGCGGCGGGCCCTCAGAAGACAAGCCCACCGTGACGTTCACCCCGCCCGCGGACGCCGACCGGGTGAGCCATGAGATGACCTTCCGCGTGGTTGACTGCCGCGCGGCCTATGCCACGCTGCGCGCCCGGGGCGCGCAGTTCCTGACCCCGCCCGTGGTCCACGATGCGGAGGTCCGCTGCTTTTTCCGCGATCCCGACGGCCATCTGCTCGAACTGAGCGAAGCGCGCTGACACTTCACGGTCTGCCGCTGGCCGACCGCTGGAAGCCGGAGCATGGCCTTCTGTGGCATCGACGTCAGTGACGCCGTCTTGAAGACCGTCTGCTGCTCGCTCGCCCTGGGCCCCAGCGTCACTGGAGCCCGGCAGGGTCACAAGCCCTCCGCCCACCTGACCAGCGTGGCGAAGTCCTCCTCCCGCAGCCCCCGCCGCGGATGGATCCGCAACAGCAGCGCAGGCGCGTCGTGATGCGCCGCGACGTGCGCCGTGTCCAGGTCCGTGATCATGTCGTCCACCCAGGCGAACGGGCGGCCCGCCGCCCACTCCAGCAGCGGCCGGGTCTTCCAGTAAAGCCCGTCCGGGTCCTTCGCGAAGAGCTCCGGCCACTCGATCACCGGGAGGTCGGCAGGCAGGCCGACGCCCGGGGCGATCATGGTGTTGGCCTCGTGCATCCAGGTTGTCGCCCAGGCCAGTTCGAAGGGAAGGCCCGTCAGCCGTGGGCCGTGGGCCGGGTTGAGATGGATGCGCAGGCCCCGGCGGTGGCGGCGGGAGCCCGGGGGCTGGTGGGAGAGCCAGTAGGAGGGGTGCAGGCGGTGTGTCGCGTAGCCGCGCAGGCGCGGCAGACGCGCCGCGTACGGGTTGAGGGGGCCGTCGACGTCGAGGAGGAGCAGCGGGCGGTCCGTCATGAAGGACAACTGCCCACTGCCGGGCCGGAATACGGCAGACAGTCGTCGACAGCTCCGGAATGCGGCGCCTCTAGGGTGGAGTCATGGCACTCCAAGATCCGACGAGCGAGCTGATGGCCGACCCCTACGCCGTGTACGCGCGGCTCCGCGAGGCCGGGCCCGTGCACCGGATCGCCGGCACGGACGGGCTGCCGGCCTGGCTGGTCACCCGCTACGACGACGTACGTCAGGCACTCGCCGATCCCCGGCTCTCCCTGGACAAGCGCAACGCGGCACCCGGCGGCTACCGGGGGCTCGCGCTGCCGCCGGCGCTGGACGCGAATCTGCTCAACATGGACCCGCCGGACCACACCCGCATCCGACGTCTGGTGTCCCGGGCGTTCACCCCCCGTCGCATCGCGCAGCTGCGCGAGCCGATCCGGAAGACAGCCGACCAGCTGCTGGACGCCATCGCCCCGCACGGCCGCGCCGATCTGATCGCCTCGTACGCCGCGCCGCTGCCGATCAACGTCATCTGCGACCTGCTCGGCGTGGCCTCGGAAGACCGGCGTGATTTCCGGGCGTGGACCGACGCCCTGGTTGCCCCGGACCCTGCGCAGCCGTCACGGGCGAAGGAAGCGGTCGGGGGCATGCTGGCGTTCTTCACCCAGCTCATCGCCCGCAAGCGCGCCGAGCCGGCCGACGACCTGCTCTCCGCCCTGATCGCGGTACGCGACGAGGAAGACCGGCTGAACGAGGACGAGCTGATGTCCCTGGCCTTCCTCATCCTGTTCGCCGGATACGAGAACACCGTCCACCTCATAGGCAACGCCACCCTGGCCCTGCTCAGCCACCCCGACCAGCTGGCCGCGCTGCGCGCCGACCCTGGCCGACTGGGCGGCGCCGTCGAGGAGTTGGCCCGTTACGACGGACCCGCACCGCTGGCCATCCGACGCTTCCCCACCGAGGACATCACCATCGGCGGCGTCACGATCCCGGCGGGCGAGACCGTCCTGCTCTCGCTCGCGGCCGCCCACCGCGACCCGCACCGCTTCACCGACCCCGACCGCCTCGACATCGGCCGCGACGCCACCGGCCACCTCGCCCTCGGCCATGGCATCCACTACTGCCTGGGCGCCCCCCTGGCCCGGATGGAGACCGAGATCGCTCTTGCCGCGCTGCTTGAGCGGTTTCCGCGGCTGGAACTCGACGTTCCGCACAGCGAAATGCGGTGGCGGCCTTCGATGCGTGCCCGAGGGCTGCTCTCCCTGCCTGTGCGCTACTGAGCCGGGCGCTCGCAGAAAGGCCGCTCTCAGAAAGGCCGCTCTCAGAAGTCGGCGAGCGTCGGCTCGTCCAGCCGGGCCACCGCGTCCTGTGCATACGCCGCGGCGTAGGCCTCGCGGATCCGCTCGATCTGGGGGTCGTGCACGTGTGCCTCCGCGGCGGGGTACAGCAGGATCAGCTCGTACGAACGCTCCCGCTCGATGGTGCCGTTGGAGTCCCGCCACTGTCCGCGGCCGTCCTGGACTGTCAGTCCGGACGGGAAGCTCGGCGTGACACTCCGGTCGATGAACGCCATGAACTGCCGGTCGGTCACATCGGGGCCGCCGTCCGGACGCTCCGTACCGAAGAACAGCCGCGTCTCGATGTAGGGCGCACCACGCGCCGCCGTGGACGAGGCCCTGGGTGCCTTCGCCCGTGCACTGCCGAGCGCGGCGGTGGAGGCGGGTGCACCCACTGCCAGTACGGCGACTGTGGCACCGGCGACGGCGAGGAGAGTGCGCTGCTTCAAAGTGGGCACGGGGAGCCGGTCCTTCCATCGGGGGCCGCAGGGCGGCGTGTGTTGCGGCTACGGCAATCGGGCCACGAAGCAGTACGCCGGGACGCCGAATTCGTCCGGAAACCACCCGCACGGGCGCATCCCTCGATGTGTCCGCGGACAGACCCGGACCGACAGACTGGGAGCCCGAGGACGTCAGGAGGAGGACCACATGGTTGCTGCGGACGCCGAGCGGCCCGCGGATCTGATCATTGACGGGTGCATCGCCCTCGTGCACGACGAAGAGAAGGGGATCGGCTTCCTCCAGGACGCCGCCGTCGTCGTACGCGGCCGGCTCATCGAGGCCGTCACCTCCGCGCGTGCCGTGGCCGGCCTCCCGGCCGTCCAGCGCATCGACGGGCGCGGGCAGCTCGCCATGCCCGGCCTGATCAACTGCCACACCCACACACCGATGGTCGCCCTGCGCGGAATCGCCGAGGACATGCCCGTGGAGGACTGGTTCAACGACTGGATCTGGCCCATCGAGTCCAACCTCACCGACCGCGTCGTCGAAATCGGCGCGCAGCTCGCCTGTGCCGAAATGATCCGTGGCGGGGTGACCACCTTCGCCGACCACTACTTCTCGATGGACAAGGTGGCCGCCGCAGTGACCGAGAGCGGGCTGCGCGCCAACCTCGGCGCGGCCTACTTCTCCAGTCAGGGGGCCGAAGGGCGCGAGCGCTCAGTCGACTTCGCACTGCGGATGCGCGGCGCGGCCGAGGGGCGGATCACCACCTCGCTCGCTCCGCACGCCCCGTACACCGTCGACGACGTCGACCTGGCAGCCACCGCCGAACTCGCGGGCCGGCACGGGCTCCTCGTACACATCCACGCCGCCGAGAACAAGGCGCAGACGGAGAACAGCCTTGCCCGGTGCGGGCGTACGCCCATCGAGGTGCTGGAGCGGGCCGGGCTGCTGGACGTCGATCTGCTCATCGCGCACGGCACCGGGATCACCGAAAAGGACCTGTCCGTACTGCAGAGGGGCACGGGCCGGATCGCGGTCGCCAGCGCGCCCAGGGGATACCTCAAGTTCGCCTGGGACACCACACCGATCAGGGCGCTGGCTACGGCCGGCATTCCCGTCGGGCTGGCCACCGACGGTGCCGCGTCCAACAACACTCTGGACGTGTGGGAGAGCATGGCGCTCACCGCACTCGTCCAGAAGTCCGTGGAGAACGATCCGGCCTGGCTCACCGCCCGCCAGGCACTCGGCCACGCAACCACCCAGAGCGCACGAGCCGTTGGGCTCGGAGACCAGGTCGGTGCGCTCGCGCCCGGACGGCGGGCCGATCTGATCCTGGTGGATCTCACCGGTCCGCACACCCAGCCTCTGCATGACATCGCCGCCACCCTCGTCCACAGCGCGCGCTCCGGCGATGTACGCACCACCGTCGTCGACGGGCGGATTCTGATGCGGGACCGGCAGCTGCTGACCCTCGATGTGCCCGGCATCACCGCCGAACTCACCGAGCAGCTCCCGGAACTGACCGAACGGCGGCAGGGGCGCCGCATCCAGGGCTACGACGGGTGAGGCAGGTAAGCCGGGTCAGTCGAGAAGGTCGGTCACGAGAGAAATTCGATAAGACGCACACTCGATGGAGTGAAAGACGTATTTTGCCACAACTGAATGGCGTCATCGGCGTTGGTTCCGGTGCGGGCGAGGGCCCGCGAACTTCTCCTGAAGGCAGGGAACCCATGAGGCAGGTTCACCGAAAGGGTCTGGCCACCGTGATGCTCACGGGTGGCGCGCTCGCCATGGCGGGGAACGCGCACGCCGACTCGAACGCGGACGGCGGTGCGGCTCATTCGCCCGGACTGCTGGTCGGCAACACGGTGCAGCTTCCGGTGAACGTCCCGGTCAACGTGTGCGGCAACACCGTCAACGTCGTTGGACTGCTCAACCCGGCAGCAGGCAACTCCTGCGCCAACACCTCGCACGGAGGGCAGCTGAAGCCGGGGGCCCACACGACAGGCAGCGGCGGTGCCACCACCGAAAGCAGTGAAAAGGACTCGCCCGGTGTCCTCTCCGGCAATGACGTACAGATCCCGATCGACGTGCCGATCAATGTCACCGGGAACTCTGTGAACATCGTCGGCATCGGCAATGCCGCCGTCGGCAATTCCTCGTCCAACACCTCCGGCAAGCCGCCCGTACAGCCGAGGCCCGCCACTCCGCCGAAGGCCGCAGCGCCGCACCGGCCGACGCTGCGCCAAGCGACGCCCGGGTCCTCCGCCGCACTCGCGCACACCGGTTCCGGACAGGTTGCCTTCGCCCTGCCCGCGAGCGCCGCGCTGCTGCTCGGCGGCATCGTCCTCTACCGCCGTACCCGGCCTGCCCACGGGCGCCGCGGCGCGGCCTAGGTGTATTGCCCTGTGAGGGTGGGGTCCGGCCCGGTCTCCTCGGCCGCCGTTGGCTGTCTCGAGACGAGCGTCCTGCCCGGGTGGGTGTTCACCTCAGCGGGGAATCTGCTCCCAGCTTTCATCCGGCTTGCCGTTGCACGTGTACTGGATCAACTGCGTGCCCTTTGTGGCGGTGGCACCAATGGCGAGGCACTTACCGGAGTAGACGTTCCGCAGCGTCTTGCTGCCGTTGTCGTACCACCACTTCTCATCGACGGCCCCGTTGCAGGTGTACTGGATCATCCCGATGCCGTCATTGAGGTGTGAGGCGGATCCCATGCACTTGCCCGAGTACTCGTTGCGCACGAAGTAGGCGTTCTTGCCGTTCGAGTCCGTGGTGTTCTCGAACACCCAGCGCTCGTCCCGGGCGTTGTTGCAGCCCCATTGGATGACCGGGGCGCCGTTCCCGGTCTTGCCGCCGCCGCCCGCGCACAGGGCGCTGTAGGAGTTGCTCAGGTAGACGCTGTGGTCGGCGGCCCTGGGCTTGAGGGAGAACACGGAGCGTTGGCCGCTGACCTCGTTGAGGCCCCACAGGCGGCCGGACGAGGGCGCGTAGGACAGGTTCTGCGTGTACTTCGGCGATCGGGTCAGCACCGTTCCGACGGTTCCGGGCTTCGCCTGGTAGATACACGAGTAGCCGTTGGCCGGATCGTTGTCACCCATGTACCCCTTGGGGCACTCGGCGGCCAGGTAGTAGTAGGTGCCGTCCGTGGCGACGCCCTGCAACTGCTGGACCGGTGCCTTGAAGCCGCCGCTCGCGGTGCTCGTGCCCACGGTGTCGCCGTTGTCCGCGGCCGGAAGGGCGGTGGTCGAGTTCAGGGGCCAGCGCGCCAGATGGGCCACCGGGCCGTGTTTGTCCTGGTAGTACTCGCCCGACACGAGATGGTCCACCGGTCCGCTCCGGTCCAGGCTCAGCGAGCCGAGACACGCGCGGCCCGCTTGGTGGGGCGCAGGGCAGGCTCCCGGTTCGGCGCCGGTATCCCCGATGGTGTAGCGGCCCACCATGGGCAGGGCCCATTGGTGGTAACGCGCCGACGACACACCGTTGTTGATGCCGACTGCCTTGGAGCTCTGCTGCATCTTCCACAGGTGCTGGAAGTCGTAGACCTGCAGCTGGTTGCCGTTGGCGATGAACAGCTTGTTGCCGTACCAGACCGCGCCGTCGGCGTGGGTCTTGGGGACCGGCTTGAAGTTCGCGTTGCTCTCGTTGCCCGTCGGCTCGACCAGCAGGACGTGGCCGTAAGTCCACTCCTTACTGGTGGAGTTGACGATGGAGATTCGCGCGAACTCATTGTTGTCGTAGTGCCAGGACGCCACGTACAGGTGGTGGCCGGCGACGGTCCCGCCGGGCTGGGCGTCGTGCGACGCGGTGAGGCCCTGCGGGGTCCAGCCGCCCGCGGACGTGTCGTCGTCCTTGTCCCAGCAGAAGCCGTTGTACTGGAATGTGCCGTTGATCCCGGTGGTGTGGCACAAGGGTCGTCCGGCGTGCTGGCCCGACAGGGCCACGCCGAGCACCCCGTTCGTGGTGACGGCGCCGCTCTTCTCGACGCCGCGTATCGCGGCACCGAAGGCGTCGTACTGCTTTGCACGGTCGATGGTGAGCCGGTATTGGCTGTACTCGCTCGCCGGGACGGGAGCCAACGGCCCCGCCATGGTGTCGGATTGGGCCGCAGCCGGCTGTGCGATGGTGAGTGCAAGCGCGACCGCGGCCAGCGAGACGAATGCCGCCACCAGGGAGCGCAGGAATCTTGGATTTCTGTTCTTTGTCACGCAGAAACTCCCTGCTTCATCTGCCAATTACCGCCGTACTTGGGCCCGGGGCCCGCCTCGTACAGGACTGACGGGCTATGAATTCGAGGACACGCGGGACATGGAGGAGGGGCGGCCGGGAACACCGAACGCCGTTCCAGCGGCAGCCGGTCCGGTTACAGCTACCGTCCTCAGCTTCCCCTTGATGCGCCTCTCCCCGTTCTCTCATTCCGTGTTTCTCTTCGCCCAGAAATTCCGCCGGCGGCCGCGTCGGCGGGCACAGCGGACGTGAACCTCTCCTGGCTGGCGGATGCCGACGAGGGGCAGGTCCGTCTCAACGACCGGTGTTTCACCAGGATCCCTGAGTCCTACGGGGACGTCATTAGCACTGAGTCCACGGATCTGTTGGATTTGCGTGAACTCGCGTGTGCAGGATCCGCCGGGTCCAGCGGCCCCCGAACCTCGCGCGGCCGGCGCGGGGGAGGGCGAAGGGGGTGCCCCGGGTCCGGTGTCATCCGCCGGCGTTCCGCCTAGGCGCGCCAGGACTCCAGTACCGCATCGACCACCGACGCCACCCCGGCCCGCGCTTCATGACGGGCGACTCCGGCCATCAGCAGGGTGTCGTACTCCGTGTCGAGATGCCGTACGGAAGCCCGCACCGCGGCCGTGACCGCTCCCTCCTCCAAGGAACGGCCCGCAGCGGTGCGGCCGACCCGGCCGCTGCCCCGCACCGAGGCGTGCGTGGCGACATCGCGGGCACGCGCCGGCGGGCAGCCCGGGAACAGCCGCTGGATCTCCGCGGCGAACGAGGCGGTGAAACGTACATCCTCGGCCGCGCGGCGGACCGCGTCCCGCTCGCGGCGGCGGGCCCGCGCGTCCGCGTCCGCCAGGCACGACGACTCCGCCCTGGCCAGCGCCCCTTCCTCGACCAGCAGACCCTGGCGTTCGTACCGCTTACGCCGGCGATTGAAGCGGATCACCGCCGCGCACAGCGAACTCGCCTCGCGGGCCCGGCGGGTGAGAGCCGCGGAACCGCGCGGCAGATACACCAGATGGGCAAGGTCAGCACAGTCCAGACAGATGGGCGCGTTGAACTCGAGGAGGTGCAGCGGAAGAGGGCCCTGACGGCACTCCGCGCAGTGCCGGCGCTTCAGTGGTTCGATCACCACCAGGTCCATGTCCGCAGCCTACTCACCAGGTACGCTCCGCTCCCATGACGCTGCGCTGTGCCGTACTCGACGACTACCAGGATGTCGCGTTGTCCATGGCGGACTGGTCTGCCCTCGCACCGGATGTCGAAGTACGGTCGCTGCAGAGCCATTTCACGTCCGAGCAAGAGGTTGCGGAAGCCGTCGGCGACTGCGAGATCCTCGTCGCGATGCGTGAACGCACCCCCTTCCCCGCAGCACTCTTCGCCCGCCTGCCGCGCCTCAAGCTGCTCATCACCTCCGGTATGCGCAACGCCTCCATCGACCTCGAAGCCGCCGCCCGCCACGGTGTCACCGTCTGCGGCACCGCCAGCAGCTCCGAACCCCCTGCCGAGCTGACCTGGGCGCTCATCCTGGGACTGGCGCGGAACGTGGTTCAGGAGGGCTCGGCCCTGCAGCGGAACGGCCCCTGGCAGAGCACCATCGGCGCCGATCTGCACGGACGCCGGCTCGCGCTGCTCGGCCTCGGCAAGATCGGCGCGAAAGTCGCCCGCGTCGGCCGGGCCTTCGGCATGGACGTCATGGCGTGGAGCCAGAACCTCACCGACGAGCGGGCCGCCGAGGTCGGCGTCGTACGAGCGCACACCCTGGGGGAGTTGCTCGAGGCCGGGGACTTCGTCTCCGTACATCTGCAACTCAGCGACCGCACGCGCGGGCTGATCGGCGCGAGCGAGCTCAAGTGCATGCGGCGCACGGCCTATCTGGTCAACACCTCGCGAGCGTCGATCGTCGATCAGGCGGCGCTGGTGCGGGCACTGCGCGACGGCTGGATCGCCGGAGCGGGCTCCGACGTCTTCGAGACCGAGCCGCTGCCGGCCGACGATCCGCTGCGCTCCGCGCCGAACTTCCTCGGCCTGCCGCACCTCGGCTATGTCACCCGGCGCAATTACGAGGGGTATTTCCAGGGAGCCGTCGAGGACATCGCCGGCTATCTCGAAGGCCGCCCCCTGCGCACTCTCAGCGCACGCCCGGCGCCGCCGTCCCGATGAACTCGGACAGCGTCTCGCGGGCCTGCTCCGAACGCTGCGAGCGGTCCGCCTCGTCCGGCGCCTCATGCATACAGTTCGTGACCTCGAAGGCGGACGCGGCCAGCTCCAGCGCCGCCGCGTCGTCGCAGACCAACTGGACGCGGATCAGCGCCTGATGGGCGGAGGAACGCAGCCGGTACGAGTCGATACGCGCCTCCTCGGCCAGCGCGCTGCCCGGTCTCTCCTTCGCCCGGTGCCAGCGGTCGTTCTGACCGCGCCGGTAGTCGACGAGCGCGCCCGCGAAGGCGCTGTACGCGGCAATCCGTTCCTGGCGGAGCTGTTCGGCACGGGTGAGAGCAGCGGCGCGCTCGGCGGTCTGGCGCTGGAAGTAGTGAGTGGCGACCGAGCCCAGCAGAGTGCCTATGACCGCGATGACGGCTGTCTCCATGGTGCGTACTCCCGAGGGATCTGAATAATCGTTCGAGCGTGGGTGACAGGTCTTGCTAGCTTGATCGACGTGGCGAAACTCAATCAGATCATCGCAGTCGAGAAAGGCGTCAAGTCCAAGGCGCACCAAGACCTGACGGCGGCCCATCACGGGCTGCAGAAGCCTGCGCTGCTGGCCGGCATCTCACGTACGTACCAGCCCAAGGACGAGGAGGGCGAGCAGCTTCCGCCCGAGTCCACACGGGTCCAGGTCAAGGCCGAGGACGTGCTGCGCGAGACCGCGAAGACGCTGACCCGGCTGTTCGACGTCACAGCCACCAAGGACTGGGCCAACTGCGCCGCGCGCGCCGATGTGACGGTGGACGGACGCGTTCTGGTGAGCGAGGTTCCGGTGGCGTATCTCCTCTTCCTCGAGAAGCAGTTGACGGACATCAATACCTTTGTGCGCAAGCTGCCGGTGCTTGATGCTTCGGAGTCGTGGACGCAGGACCCGTCGACCGACGCCTGGAAGACCGAGTCGGTAAGGACTCTGCGTACGAAGAAGGTCCCCCGCAACCATGTGAAGGCCGAGGCGACCGAAAAGCACCCGGCGCAGGTCGAGGTGTACTACGAGGACATTCCGGTGGGTTACTGGACGACCGTGAAGTTCTCCGGTGCGCTGCCGGCCCGGCGGGTGAACGAACTGCTCGAGCGGGTGGAGAAGCTCCAGCAGGCTGTGAAGTTCGCCCGCGAGGAGGCCAATGGCGCGGACGTCACCGACCAGCGGGTGGGCGACGCTGTATTTGGCTATCTGTTCGGGTAGCCTCAATGACTCCCCGTCCGCCTGTGTGCGGACGGGGTGCGCGAGGAGCGCAAGCTGAAACTGAAGCTTGTCGTGACTGAGCGGTTCCAGTGGAGGTTCGATTCCTCCCCGCGGCATTTTCCGTACGTACGGGCCGCGGTAGCCCAATTCGGCAGAGGCAGACCGCGATCAATCTCAGACTATTGCTCCAGACTCAGCATTCGCCGCCGATCGCCGGATCGACCGGGCCCGGGCCCTGGTGCGTCGAGATGCCGGTTCAAGTCCGGCCCGCGTAGCTCGATACGCGGTGGTCCAAAGGCAGGACGCGGCGACATAACGACTGACCCGGGTTCTCAAGCGTGCCGGCGTGCGACATGGGTGGCATCACAGGGCTCGGGGGCCGGCTACGCCCCCGGGCCCGCTCCCATTCCCGGCCCTTTTTCCCGGCCTTTTCCCGGACCGCTGTTTCCTGCCCGCGGCGCCGGTGCCGTTTCCGGTCTCGTTTCCGGTCCCTGTTCCGGTGTCATTCCGGGCGCGAAGGAGACCCCCCGACCCGCGAAGAAGCGGGCGAAGCCGGCCAGCGGGAGGTCGGCCGCTCGCGTCTCCGGCGTCGTCCCGGACGGATTGTGGAAGTGCACGCGGTCCTCCGTACGACCCGTGAGCAGCACCAGATGGCCGCCTCTGCCGGGCGCCGGGCGGTCCGGGTTGCGGATCTCGTAGTGCACCGAGGCCATCACCGTCCTGCCCTCGTCGAGGAGCGCGAGGATCTCCTCCGGAGCCAGTCGGCGGTGGACGGTGGCCGGCAACGCGTGTACTTCCTGCGCGTACGTGGCGAGCGGCGCGTAGATCAGGCCGTGGATGGCACCGTTCGAGTCCTCCGTGTAGGCGCCGTACTTCAGCGCTCCGTCGCGCAGTTCGAAGAGCGAGGGGGACCCTGGACCGAGGGCCATGCGCAGACAGGTCACACCGCACAGATGGCCGCACCAGCGCCCGTACTCCTCCCGGGTCGCCGCGCCCGAGGACTCCCAGGCCGGGTCGGTGGCCGGATCCAGGCCGCCGTACACGATCTGCTCGATCAGGTCCGGGGAGGCGAACTGGGTGTGGACGGGGACGGAGCAGGTGGAGCACTGGGTCACTGGAGGTATCCACTCAGGAAGCGGCCGATTCGACAGGGACGGCCCGGTTTCTGCCGATTCGGCCGATAGGGCTGATCGCGGCGTCGAGATCGTCAGAGTACGCGTTCGGCCGGGCGCCCATCGGATACCTTGGGGCAGTTTGGCGACAGTGCGGGCGGGTGTTCGCCAGGGAACGCCGTGGCCGTGCCGAGGAGTTGGAGGGTTCCATGGGGTTCCGAGGGCTGATGCCGCAGAGCAGACGGCAGGGGCGTGCCCGCACCGCGATGGTCCTGGTCGGCTGTCTGGGGGCGCTCGCGACCGTGCCGTCCGCCGCGAACGCCACGCCCGGCAGCGGCGTCTCGGCGACGGTGCTCGCGCAGGGCGTGTCCCAGGGGACCTTGAAGCTGAAGGCCAAGGGCCGCACCGATGTGGTCGTACGGACGATCACGGTGGCGCCGGGCGGGTACACGGGCTGGCACACCCACGCCGGACAGCTCCTCGCCGTCGTCAAGTCCGGGACGCTGACCCGGACTCTGGACGACTGCTCCGTCGAGGTGAGCCCGGCCGGCACGGCCTTCATCGAGCCGTCCGGCAAGAACCACCGGCACATCGGACGCAACCTCGGCAGCGAGCCGGTCGTGCTGTACGTGACGTATCTGCTGCCCGCGGGCAGCCCGCTGTCGGACGACGCGGACGCCCCGCCCTGCGCCGGTAAGTAGCGGGGTGGCCGGGCCGGCGGACGGCTCCGATGTGCCGCGCCGGTACCCGGCCGGGCGATGATGAGCGCGTGCGACTCGAAGCGATCACCTGGGAGCGGCTGGCCGATGCGCTCGTCGGCCGGGTCATGGAGACCGAGGCCGAGGACGGCAGTCCCTGGCTGCGCATCGGTGTCGACGGCGCTCCCGCCGCGCCGACCGGTGCGCTCGCGGAGCGGGTCGCCGACGCATTGCGGCTGCGCGGGCGCGGCGTGCTCGTGGTCGGGACGGGCGGGTTCCTGCGGCCCGCCTCGCTGCGGTACGAGTACGGGCGCGAGGATCCGGACTCGTACTACAGCGGCTGGTTCGACACCGGGGCCCTGTGGCGGGAGGTCTTCGGGCCGCTGGAGGCGGGTGGCAGCGGGCGTGTGCTGCCCGATCTGTGGGATCCGGCGACCGACCGGGCGACCCGCAGCCCGCATGTTGAACTGCCGCCCGGCGGCGTGCTGTTGCTGCACGGGCCGTTCCTTCTCGGGCGCTGGTTCCCGTTCGATCTCACCGTACATCTGCGGCTGTCGTCCGCTGCGCTCCGACGGCGTACGGAGGAGAGCGAGCGCTGGACGTTGCCCGCGTTCGAACGGTACGAGGACGAGGTGGGCCCGGGAGAGGCGGCCGATGTGCTCGTACGGGCCGACGACGCGAACCGTCCGGCGTGGGGCGGACTGGGCTGACGCGCTACGGCCTGCCGCCGATCACCCTCACCGCCTCCGCGCCGGCCCGGCAGCCCTGTGCGGCGGCCTCCCGGGCATCCGCCCCTGCCAGCCGCGCGGCGAGGAAGGCGCCGGTGAAGGCGTCGCCGGCGCCCGTGGTGTCCACCGCATCGGCGGGGACCGGCGGGACGCGGGCCGTGACCCTGCCGGACTCCGCGACCAGCGCTCCTTCGGCGCCCAGGGTGACGACGGTGAGCGGGACCTGGCGGCTCAGTACGGCGGCGGCGCCTGCCGGGTCGGACAGGCCGGTGAGCAGGCGCGCCTCGTCGGCGTTGGGGATGAGGACGTCCGCGCCGTCGAGCGCTGCCAGCACGCGGTCCACGCCGAGCTCGGCGATGAAGCCCGCCGAGGCGGGGTCCACACTCACCGGGACGCCGCGGGCCCGCGCCGACTCAAGGGCGAACAGGGCCAGTTGGCGACTGGTGTCGGCGAAGAGCAGATAGCCGGAGAGATGCAGATGGCCGACGCCGTCCAGCAGCGACGGCGACCAGTCGGCCGGGGATATCCGCAGCACCGCGCCACTGTCGGTGAGGAACGTTCGCTCGGCGGTCGCGTCGACGAGGGCGATAACGGTGGCGGTCGGGGCCTCCGGGTCCGGGATCAGGAGAGGACGGACGCCCGCGTTCCGCAGCCGCTTCTCGTGCCAGCCCGCCTCGCCGTCGCCGACCCTCCCCAGCAAGCGGACGTCTCCGCAGCCCCAATGCACCGCCCAGCAAGCCGCGTTGGCGCCCGCCCCGCCCGGCAGAACACGGATCCGGGCCGCCGTGTCCGTCCCCCGGGCGAGCGGGGAGCGGTGGCGGGCCACGACATCGGTGACGACATCCCCGATGACGAGCAGCGCCCCCGCCGTCACCGGGGCCTCGGTCATCGCGTCCTCGGTCGGTGTGCGCTCGGTCGCTGCGTCCTCGGTCACAGGGCCGCCGCGATCCGCGCCGCCAGCCGCACATTGCCGCGCACCGCCGCCAGGTTGGCCTCGACCGAAGCCCCCTCGGTCTGCCGCATCAGATAGTCGAGGAGGAACGGGGTCACGGCCTGGCCGCGGATGCCCCGCTCCCGGCATTCGTCCAGCGCCTCGCCGAGTACCCGGTCGTGCAGCGCCGGATCCAGCTGCTCCCCTTCCGCCACCGGATTGGCGACGATCAGCGCCGACTCGGGGCCGCCGAGAGCCTCCTTCGCCCGGATCACCTCCGCCGCCTCCTCCGGTGTGCGGACCGTCCAGTCGACGGGCTCGCCGGACGAGGTCAGATAGAAGCCGGGGAAGCGGTCGGTGCCGTATCCGAGGATGCCGACGCCCAGCGTCTCCAGCCGCTGCAGCGTCGCCGGCACATCAAGGATCGACTTCACACCCGCGCACACCACCGCGATCCGCGTCTGCGCCAGCAGCCGCAGGTCCGCCGACTCGTCCTGCGTCTCGGTCCACTCGCGATGTACACCGCCGAGCCCGCCGGTCGCGAAGACCCGGATACCGGCCCGCGCCGCCAGGAATGCCGTCGCCGACACGGTTGTCGCCCCGCTGGCCCCGGCCGCCAGCGCGGGCGCGAGATCCCGATGGCCGAACTTTCGTACGTCGTCATCCCGTGCGATCCGCTCCAACTGACCCTTGTCCAGCCCGATATGGGCCCGGCCGTCCAGTACGGCGACGGTGGCCGGAACGGCGCCCCCGAGCCGTACCAGCTCCTCCAGCTCCTCGGCGACGGCCAGATTGCGCGGACGCGGCAGTCCGTGCGCGATGATCGTCGACTCCAGGGCGACGACGGGGCGGCGCGCGGCGAGCGCCTCCCCCACTTCCTCGGACAGCGCAAGCTCGTGTGATGGCATGTCACCATCTCTGACACAGCGGCGGGTTGCGCAAACGTCAGCCGCACTCCGGCAGTTTCGGCAGCCGGTCCGCCCGTACCACCTGGATCACCGAGCGCGAGCCTGCCGCCTTCGCATCCCCCTCGCTGTGAGCGATGGCCAGCGCACCGCCTCTGGCCTGGGCATAGCCGTACTGCGGGGTGATACGGGAGTACGCCGCCGAGCGGAGGTCGAGGGCGTACGCGGCCTCCGGCGTACGCCAGGTGACCAACTCGCCGCTGATGCCCACCTGGTCGATGCCCTCCGCCGCGGGCGAACCGGTCAGTTCCGCGACCGGCGCGGGCTGCCCCGGACGCCACACCATCAGCTTCGGCTCCTGCTCGCCGGCGATCCACGCCCAGGTGGAGCGGTCCGAGCGATCCGATCCGTCCGAACGGTCCGATCCGTCCGAGCGGTCCGATCCGTCTGAGCGGTCCGATCCGTCCCAGGTACTCGAGCCGTCCGAGGCTGCCGAGCGGAAGTCGCGCAGCTTCGCGAGCGGCGCGGGCAGCGGCGCGGTGCGCATCGTCGCGAACGACACCGCCGACAGACGGGTGGCCGTGCCGGACGCGTCGGCCTCGCGCCAGGCGAGCAGCCCGCCCGCGGCGAAGGGCGTGTCGAGGACGCCGGTGTGCAGGGCGCGCGGCACGCCTCCCGACGCGGGCGCGACGTAGACGGTGGCCTTGCCGCCGCCCGTTCCCTGAGCCCAGAAGACCCTCCCGCCGCGTACGACGGGCTGCGGCAGTGGGCCGGGCCGGCCGCCGGAGCGGGCCAGTACGCGGGTACGGCCGGTGCGCTCGTCCCAGCTGCGCAGGGTCCAGGGGCTGGCGAGTGTACGGCCCTCGAGCACCGCGAAGGCCGCCCACCGGCCGTCGACGTCGGCGCTGAGCAGCTGGTGTTCGACGGGGTCGGCGAAGTCGAGGAGCGTGCGCGGAGACCTGCCGTCCTGGACGAGGGCCGCGCGTCGCCGCCGGTCGTCCGAGAGCTGTACGACGGTCCAGCGGGCCGCGGGCCCCACCTCGGTGAGGACGGCCCGCTCGCCTGCCGGGACCTTGAGCTCGCCGGCGACGAAGGCGGTGCGCCAGCTTGCGGGCAGCGGGACCTCGCAGGCCGTCCGCGTGGTCCCACTGGCGGAAGGTACCGGCCGTGCGGTGGGATTCGGCGCCGGGGTGGGGGCGGGGGTCGGCGAGCATCCGGTGAGAACGATGCCCGCCAGCAGTGCCGCACCGACTGCCGGGCGCCGGGGCCGGGATCTACCAGACGTACCCACGGCCACCCATGATCGTGGTGATGGTGTCGGAGGAGATCCGCGCCGACTTCGGCACGCTGCCCGCCCAGGAGATGACGCTGGTGCTCACCCCGCCCACGGGATCGAGATAGCTGACCTGTCCGGCCGAGGTGTCGCTGTTGTATCCGTCGATCGCGACCCAGTGGAAGATCTCGATATTGGGGTGGCCGACGAGATGGGGCCCGCCCGGCACCTCCCAGGCGTTGCCCGCGATCGCGTAGTCGTTGCCGGTGTTGTGGACGATGTGCTGCTTGAAGTTCGCCTTGTCGGTGGCGGTGGGGGTGTACGGCAGCGCCTTCGGTACGTAACCCGCGCCCGGAAGGCGGTTGTTGAGCGCGTCCGCGATCGGATAGCCGGTCGGATTCGGGACGTTGATGTTGACGCCGTACCAGGCGGTGCCGCTGGTTGTGGTCTTGAGGAGGGTCGCGGCGGTCTGCTGGGAGCGGCCGGCCACCTCGTCATGGGCGGACTGGGCGATCACGAGCGTGGCGGGGCCGCACCAGTACGAGGTCTTCTGCGACTGGTGCAGCCCTCCGGAGAGCACGTATCCGGCCTGCGCCGAGCGCGTGGAGACAGCGTCGTACGATCTTGCCGCCTCCGCCTGCTTCCTGGTGATGAGTCTGCGCTGTTCGGCGGTGAGCTTCTGCGGGCCGAGAGTGTCGTGGGCCGCCTTGTACGAGGCTCCTGGCGCTGCGGGGGCGGGCGGTTCGGCCGCGGCGGCGGGTCCTGCGGCCGCCAGGGCCGTGACGAGGCTGGTGACGGCGGCTGAAGCGAGGCAACGTCCTGGGCGCACTGCTGACATCGGTCTCTCCTGTCCGAGGTGGGGGAACTCGGGGAAATGCCGTGCGTGGGGGTGTGCTGCATCGCGAGTTTGGCGCGTTCACGCCATGTTGGACAGGGGCTGAGGACCCGCCCCGGCGAGCAACATTGGGTGCACCAAAGACGGAGTCGCCGACCAGCGAAGACGCTGGTCGGCGAAAGATTTCCGGGCGGTGAATTCCTGGATCCGGGCTTCCTGTATCGGGGCTCCCCGGCTCCCCGGCTTCCGGGGGGCGGACGGCAGCCCGTACTGGACACCAGGCCGGTCGCGTCCGCAAGCCCCGTAGCCACCGGTCCCGGCTGTGGGGTGCCCGATGCCTCCTCACCGGCTCCCGTCGGCTGAGCGAACCGGTCGGCTGAGCGCCCTGCGCACGGCGAGCGCCGCCATCGGCAGCAGCAGGCAGGCGCCCACCAGATTCAGCCAGCCGTAACTCGCCCGCGCGACGATCAGGCCGGCGGCCGCGCCTCCGATGCCCGCCGTTGTGCTCATGGCCAGGTCGGACAGGCCCTGCACAGCGGCACGGGCGGGCTGCGGCACGGAGTCGGTAAGCAGCGTCGATCCGGACACCACGCCCGCCGACCAGCCGAGGCCGAGCAGAAAGAGACCGGCTGCGGTCTGCCCGTGGCTCGTTCCCGCCGTACCAGCCAGCAGCGCGGCCGCGGAGAGGAGCCCAACGGCCAGCCCGATCACCGCGAGCCTGCCGATACGGTCAGCCAGCCAGCCCATCAGCGGCGAGAGGGCGTACATGCCCGCGATATGGCCGCTGATCACCAGGCCGATCAGCTGGATCCCCGCCCCGTGGTGGCTGAGGGCGACCGGCGTCATCGACATGATCGACACCATCGCGGTGTGCGATACGGCCACGGTGACCAGCGCGAGCCGGGCCATCGGAGACGCGCGTACGGCCCGCATCCCGGCCCGCAGCGAGCGCCCTTCGGGGGAGCGGTCGGCCGGGGACAGAGCGCGGGCGGTCAGCAGCGGATCGGGGCGGAGCAGGACGAGGACCAGCACGGCGCAGACGAGGAACACCCCGGCAGCCCAGACGAACGGGCCCGCGGCGGCCGGTATGCCGATCCCGGAGACGCTGCGGCCCGCGGGGGCCGCGATATTGGGGCCGAGCACCGCACCGATCGTGGTCGCCCAGACGACATTGGAGATGGCACGGCCGCGCCGCTCGGGCTCGGCCAGATCGGCGGCCGCGAAACGCGCCTGCAGATTCGCCGACGAACCGGCGCCGAACGCGGCCATGCCGACGAGCAGCAGTGGAAAGTTCTCGATGACCGCGCCCAGCACGACCACGCCCGCGCCCAACGCCCCGATCACATAGGCGAGGACGAGCCCGGGCCGCCGTCCGCGGGCTGTCATCAGCGAGGCCAGCGGCATGGAGAGCAGCGCGGTCCCGGCCACGGTGGCGGTCGGGGCGAGCCCGGACAGCGCCTCGGTCCCGCTCACCTGCTGCGCCAGGACGGCGGCCAGCGCGATACCGGTCGCGACGCCGAGCCCGCCGAGGATCTGGCTGGCGATGAGTACGGCGGTGATACGCCGCCGCAGCGCGGGCAGTTCGTCCGCCGATACGGGGGCGAGAGCCGCGGCTTTGTCGGTCGAGGTCACCGCGCGTACGCCGTTCCACTGCCGGCCGCGAGGGAGGCCGCGATCCTGATGTGGGCGGCGCGCCGCTCCGCGTCGGGCACCGGAGGCAGCAGCTCCTCCGCTCGCTCCGCCGGCAGGTCGGTGACGTCGTGGTGGCTGTGCGGCCGCAGCATGACGACCACCGGCAGTCGGTCCTGGTTCCCGACCGCGTCCAGCCGCCAGTGATCGTCCGCCCAGAGCGACTCCTCCACCGGCGAGGCGCAGGCACGGCACTCCCCGGGCCCGCCCTCGCCGCTGCGCGGGGGCTCGGGCAGCACCGGCGCCGTCAACGGCTTGACCCGCAGCTCACCCGTGAACGGGAATGTCTCCCAGCTGGTGAGCGAGTCGTCGGCGAGCGGCAGCGGCTCGCCGATCGGCAGCCGGGCGACGTAGCTTCCGGGCTCGGCGTGCGCCGCGTCAGGGGCGACGGATATGTCAGGCGCGTCTGGGCTGGTAGTCACTGGCGCAGTGTGCCAGCCCGCACGCGCGTGCGAAACCGTGTCCGGGGTGCGCGGCCCCAGGAGCTGCCGGAGCAGTCGGACCGGCCCTCGGGGCATCCCTCTGGTGGTCGGCACAAGGCTGCTGGGGCAGCCGTCGGAGGCGCCGTCGGGGCAGGGGCCGGCGAGCGATGCCGGAGGGGAGCCTGGAGCCGCAGTAGGGAAAGCCGCTCAGAACAGTGGCTCGGGCAGCACCCCCTCCAGCGCCAGCAGCTTCCTCTTGGTCTCCAGGCCGCCACCGAACCCGCCGAGCCCGCCGTCCGTCTCCACCACCCGGTGGCAGGGCACCACCACCGGCAGTGGATTGGACCCCATCGCTGCGCCCACGGCCTGCGCCGCGCCGGGCTGCCCCACGCGCGCCGCCAGATCGCCGTACCCGACGACCGTGCCGTACGGCACCCCGTCCGCCAGCTCCCGCAGCACCTGCCGGTTGAACCCGCCGGACAGCGTCCAGTCCAGCGGCAGGTCGAACTCGCGCAGCCCGCCCGCGAAGTACGCCGCCAGCTGACGTATCGGCTCGGCCAGCAACCCCGCCGCGTCCTCCACCGGCTCGGCGCCGAGCCGCCCGGCCAGCCGCCCGAGCGCCTTGTCCCGCACCGCCGCCTCGGCATGGAAAACCACGCTCACCAGACCCTCGTCGGTCGTGGCGAGCAGCAGCGGTCCGATGTCCGTGCCCACGACGGCCCACTCGAAGCTCTTCATGCGGACCACCGTACGACCGGGCACTGACAACGCCGGATCGGCCGGGCTCAGCCCACCGCGTCCCGTACGACATCGGGGTCTGCCGATGATGCCGTCGACTCCGAACCATCCACCAGGGCCGGGCCGGCCGAGGAGGGCGGCAGTCGGCCAACGAGGAGCAGGCGAAGTGTGGACACAACGTGAACGGAATCGCCCAGAACGCTTCACGTGACAATTTCCGTGTCGATAAGTCTCCGCTCACATGTTTGCTTACGCTGGCGCCAGCCATACTCTCGCCCCCGGACCAGACGTTCCGTCAGGGATCACGGGGATCACCCAAGGAGCGGAGGGCATACGGGCATGCAGGGCACTGTGGATGGGTTCAGTTACGGCCTCGTCACACCCGTGGCGGCGTACTTCATGGCGTGCCTCGGCGGGGCCCTGGGCCTCCGCTGCACCACCAGGTCGGTGCGCAACCGACGCTCCTTCAAGCCGGGGTGGCTCGCACTCGGCGCGACCGCTATCGGCTCGGGCATCTGGACCATGCACTTTGTCGCGATGATGGGCTTCACCGTCGCCGAGGCGCCGATCGGCTACGACAAGCCGACCACCTTCGCCAGTCTCGCCGTCGCGATCGTCATGGTCGGCATCGGGATCTTTATCGTCGGCTACCGCGGTGCGGGCCCGATGGCCCTGGTCACCGGCGGCACGATCACCGGCCTCGGAGTGGCCAGCATGCACTACCTCGGCATGGCCGGCATGCGACTCCAGGGACGCCTCGAGTACGACACGCTGACCGTCTCCCTCTCCGTGGTGATCGCCGTCGTGGCCGCCACCTCCGCCCTCTGGGCAGCCGTATCGATCCACGGCTTCATGGCGAGCCTGGGCGCCAGCCTGGTCATGGGTGTCGCGGTGAGCGGTATGCACTACACGGGGATGGCGGCGGTCAGTGTCCATCTGCACGGGGCGGCCGGCCCCACAGGCCAGAGCGGGTCGCCCGCCACTCTGCTGGCGCCCCTGCTGATCGGCCCGGCGGTCTTCCTGCTGCTCGCCGCAGTGGTGGTGATGTTCGACCCACTGCTGGTGATGGGCGAGCCGCACCGGCTGCGCCCCGAGGCGGGGCAAGCCGTGCGTCCCGGCGTGCCCTCCCAGCGGAAGCCGTCGTACGGACAGCCCGCCGCCTGGGCTGCCGGCCGGGCCCCGCGCCGTGCGGCCCAGCGCCAGGAATCCCCGCGCGCCACCGACTGGTGACCGTTTGATCCACTGTGCATCACCCCCCGGCTGTCAGTGGTGCGTCGTACGGTGGATCCATGCGGCCCGTTTCCAAGATCGAACGTACGGTGGCGCCTTTCGAGGTCGTCAGCTCCTACCAGCCGAGCGGCGATCAGCCGACGGCCATCACCGACCTGGAGCGGCGTATCCGCGCAGGTGAGAAGGATGTCGTCCTGCTTGGCGCGACCGGCACCGGAAAGTCGGCGACGACCGCCTGGATGATCGAGAAACTTCAGCGCCCCACGCTGGTGATGGCGCCGAACAAAACCCTGGCCGCCCAGCTGGCGAACGAGTTCCGCGAGCTCCTGCCGAACAACGCCGTCGAGTACTTCGTCTCGTACTACGACTACTACCAGCCCGAGGCGTACGTCCCGCAGTCGGACACCTACATCGAGAAGGACTCCTCGATCAACGAGGAGGTCGAGCGGCTGCGCCACTCCGCGACGAACTCCCTGCTCACCCGGCGCGATGTGATCGTGGTCGCCTCCGTCTCCTGCATCTACGGCCTCGGCACCCCGCAGGAGTACGTCGACCGGATGGTGTCCCTCGAGGTCGGCGACGAGATCGACCGCGACCAGCTGCTGCGCCGCTTCGTCGACATTCAGTACACGCGCAATGACGTCGCGTTCGCGCGCGGCACCTTCCGGGTCCGCGGAGACACCATCGAGATCTTCCCGGTCTACGAGGAGCTCGCCGTCCGCATCGAGATGTTCGGCGACGAGATCGAGGCGCTGTCCACCCTCCACCCGCTCACCGGCGAGATCATCAGCGACGACCAGTCGCTGTACGTCTTCCCGGCCAGCCACTATGTGGCGGGACCTGAGCGCATGGAGAAGGCCATCAACGGCATCGAGAAGGAGCTCGAGGAGCGCCTGGCCGAACTGGACAAGCAGGGCAAGCTGCTGGAGTCCCAGCGGCTGCGGATGCGCACCACCTACGACATCGAGATGCTGCGCCAGATCGGCTCCTGCTCGGGCATCGAGAACTACTCGATGCACTTCGACGACCGCGACCCCGGCACCGCGCCCAACACCCTCATCGACTACTTCCCCGAGGACTTCCTGCTCGTCATCGACGAGTCGCATGTGACCGTTCCGCAGATCGGCGCGATGTACGAAGGTGACGCCTCCCGCAAGCGGACCCTGGTCGATCACGGCTTCCGGCTGCCGTCCGCGCTCGACAACCGTCCGCTGAAGTGGGAGGAGTTCCAGAAGCGGGTCGGTCAGACCGTCTACCTCTCCGCCACTCCCGGCAAGTACGAGCTCTCGCGCGGCGACGGCTTCGTGGAGCAGATCATCCGTCCCACCGGCCTCGTCGACCCGCAGGTCGTCGTCAAGCCCACCGAGGGCCAGATCGACGACCTGGTGCACGAGATCCGCGAGCGCACCGAGAAGGACGAGCGTGTGCTGGTCACCACGCTCACCAAGAAGATGGCGGAGGACCTCACCGACTACTTCCTCGAACTGGGCATCCAGGTCCGGTATCTGCACAGCGATGTCGACACCCTGCGCCGGGTCGAGCTGCTGCGCGAACTGCGCGCCGGTGAGTACGACGTTCTGGTCGGCATCAACCTCCTGCGTGAGGGGCTCGACCTGCCCGAGGTGTCGCTGGTGGCGATCCTCGACGCCGACAAGGAGGGCTTCCTGCGCTCCGGCACCTCGCTGATCCAGACCATCGGCCGCGCGGCGCGCAATGTCTCCGGTGAGGTCCATATGTACGCGGACAAGATCACCGCGGCGATGGAGAAGGCCATCGAGGAGACCAATCGCCGCCGGGAGAAGCAGATCGCGTACAACACCGAGCGCGGTATCGACCCGCAACCGCTCCGGAAGAAGATCAACGACATCGTCGCGACCATCGCGCGCGAGGAGGTCGACACCGAGGAGCTGCTCGGCACCGGCTACCGGCAGGCGAAGGCCGACAAGCCCGGCAAGGGAGCAAAGGCCCCGGTCCCGGCCCTCGGCAACAAGGCCGGCAAGAAGGGCGAGGTGCTCACCGACCGTCCCGCGGCCGAACTGGCAGGGATCATCGAGGAGATGACCGACCGGATGCGGGCCGCGGCAGCCGACCTGCAGTTCGAGGTCGCCGCGCGGTTGCGTGACGAGGTGAGCGAGTTGAAGAAGGAACTGCGGCAGATGAAGGAGGCGGGACTCGCCTGAGCCCCGCACACCTGTGTGTTGCAAGACCGACACAAAAACGAGCCAAGTGTGCTGTGTGTTCGGCGCCACTGCGTAGGGTGCAGGACAACCGCACATATGGGCGGCAGTCATTCGGAGAAGGGGACAGCGCGTGACGGTCAACATGACCAAGGGTCAGGCCATCAGCCTGCAGAAGAGCGACGGGGGAACCCTCACTGCGGTGAGGATGGGGCTCGGCTGGCAGGCGGCGCCGCGCCGCGGTCTGTTCGGCTCGCGCACCCGGGAGATCGACCTGGACGCCTCGGCGGTGCTGTTCGCCGACAAGCAGCCGGTGGACGTGGTCTTCTTCCGCCACCTCGTCAGCGACGACGGCTCGGTCAAGCACACCGGCGACAACCTGGTCGGCGGAGCGGGCTCGGGCGGCGACGACGAGGCGATCCTCGTCGACCTGCAGCGGGTGCCGGTCCACATCGACCAGATCGTCTTCACGGTGAACTCGTTCACCGGCCAGACGTTCCAGGAAGTGCAGAACGCCTTCTGCCGTATCGTCGACGAGACCAACGGCCAGGAGCTCGCCCGCTACACGCTCGACGGCGGCGGCCAGTACACCGCGCAGATCATGGCGAAGGTGCACCGGGCGGGCGGCGGCTGGCAGATGACGGCTCTCGGCAACCCGGCCAACGGCCGGACCTTCCAGGACCTCATGCCGTCGATCCTGCCGCACCTGTAGGCACGGCTCGTACGGACGACGCAGCTCCCGGAGGCACCAGGCCGCCGGGAGCTGCACCCATTACCACCACCGAACACCGCACAGCACTGAGGGGACAGAGGCGATGACGGCCGAGCTGGTCCGGGGGCAGAACCACCCCTTGCCCCACGCCCGCCTGGAGATACGGGTGTCCGCCGGCCATCCGGTCGTGGCCTGCACCACCTGCGCCGACGAGCGGGGGACGGTACGCGACAAGTGGATCGCGCACCCCGGAGCGCCCACACTGCCCGGGGTCGAGGTGTCCCCGCAGGCCACCGAGGCACCCCGGTTCACCATCGACCTGGAGGCAGTGCCAGAGGCGGTGCATCAGGTGAACGTGCTGCTCGCGCTCCCCGAAGGCAGCGGCGGCCCGGCCCACTTCGGCGCCACCGCGGCTCCCTTCGTGGCGATCGCCGGCCGGGACGGCGCCGAGCTGGCCAGCTTCACCATCACCGGCCTCGACGCCGAGACCGCGCTCGTCGCGGTTGAGCTGTACCGCCGCCAAGGCGCCTGGAAGGTGCGGGCCGTTGGCCAGGGATACGCGGGCGGGCTCGCCGAGCTGCTGGCCGACCAGGGGTTGCCGACGGCCCGCGAGACAGCCACAGTCATCCAGCAGACGGCGGCTCCACGCACACCCCGGGCCGAACCGGCGCAGCTGCGTACACGCGGCGTGGACGGCGCGTTCACCACGCCGTCCACGCCGTCGATGCCGCGGCCGAACCCGGGCCCCGCGCCCGGCCCGGACGCGACGGTTCCCGACGGCCCCTCCGGTCCCGGTCGGCAGCCCGGCGCACCGGGCGGGCCCACGGGCCCCCAGCAGACGCCCACGCCCGACGCCGCGCCGGGCCCCGGCGGGCCCATCGACTATGCGCACCCGCGTCGGCAGTCCGCCGCACCTCCGCCGCCCCCGGCCGCACCGCCCGCCCAGCCGGGTCAGTCGGTTCAGCCCGTCGCGGGCGACGCCACCGGCTGGTCCATGGAAGAGCGGCTCTACAACCAGATCTGGGGCATGTTCGAGGATCTGGCCCGCAGCGCAGCCGCGTACCGCAGCGCCGTCGACTTCGCCGAGTCCCGGATGGACAAGGAGCTCGACACCGTCCTGTCCGACCCGCGCAGCCGGATCGGCGGCGCGGGTGACGCCGCCCGCGAGGCGGCTCGCGCCAAGTGCGAGCAGCTGACAGACCAGGCCCGCCAGGTCCTCGACCGGGACCTGGCCCAGCTCGCCGCCGAGTCCGACGTCGTCGAGCCGGCCCTGCCGCCCGCCTTCGCGCGCTGGGACAACCCCACCTGGCACGCGTACCGCGTCCCCATGGAGATCCCGATGGCGCTGCGTGTCGGCGATCTCCATCTGCCCGAGAGCCCGGACCTGCGCATTCCGTTCCTGGTACGGCTGCCGCTGGAGCGCGGGCTGTGGGTGGACAGCGGTCGCTCCGGCTCTGAGGCCGCGATGGTGCTGGACGAGGCGCAGCTGCGCAAGCTCGCCCTGGACTCCGCGGTAGCGCACGCAGCCCGTCTGCTCGCGGTCTATCCGCCGGGCGAGTTCACGGTCCATGTCATCGACCCGGCGGGCACGGCGGCTGCCTCGCTCGCCCCGCTGGTCGACTCCGGAGCCCTCGCCGGGCCGCCGGCGGCCGGCGCCCAGGGCGTGAGTGCCGTACTCGCCAAGCTCACCCAGCGCGTGGACCTGGTGACGATGGCGGTGCGCGGCGGCGCGGCCGACTCGCTCCCGCCCGATCTGGACACCGCGGAGCAGCTGCTGATCGTCAATGACTTCCCGCACGGCTTCGACGACCGCGCGGTCACCCAGCTGCGCTACCTCGCCGACGAGGGCCCGGCAGTCGGCGTCCATCTGCTGATGGTCGCGGACCGCGAGGACGCGAGCGCGTACGGCCCGGTGCTCGATCCGCTCTGGCGCTCGCTGCTGCGCATCACGCCGGTCCCCGACGACCATCTGGCCGATCCCTGGGTCGGGCACGCCTGGACCTACCAGCCGCTGATGGTGCCGCCGGGCAGCGGGGTGCTGCGGCAGGTACTGGATCAGGTGACCGAAGCCCGTCGCTCCTGGCGTCGCTGACCTGCGCACTTGACGTCCGCTTTACCAACTCCTTTACCTACCTTTGGTTTTTCCTGTACTCTTCTTTGCGCGGAGGGGAGTACTCCCGACTCGCGGCGTTCCCGTCAGTACGGACCGGCATCGGTCCCGGGGCGTCGGCCCGTGGTGCGGCAGCGGTCCGCTCGGGTGGAGGAGACCTCCGGCAGCGACGACGCTGATCAGTAGCCGTACGACGCCGGAGGCGCAGTGGACGTTTCATGGACCCTTTGGGTGCTCACCATTCTTGGTCTGAGCGCTCTGATCGCCATCGACTTCTTCATCGGGCGCAAGCCCCATGACGTGTCGATCAAGGAAGCCGGAATCTGGACCGTCGTCTGGATCGTCCTCGCCGCGCTCTTCGGGCTCGGCCTGCTGGTATTCGGCGAAAGCCAGGCGTCGGGCGAGTTCTTTGCAGGCTTCATCACCGAGAAGTCGCTCAGTGTCGACAACCTCTTCGTCTTCGTCCTGATCATGGCGAAGTTCTCGGTGCCGTCCCACCTCCAACAGCGGGTGCTGCTCGTAGGCGTGCTGATCGCTCTCGTCCTGCGCGCGATATTCATCGCCGCCGGCGCCGCGATGATCGCCAGCTTCTCCTGGGTCTTCTACATCTTCGGCGCGTTCCTGATCTACACCGCCTGGAAGCTCATCCAGGAGGCGCGCTCCGACGAGGAGGAGGACGAGTTCGAGGAGAACCGGCTCCTCAAGTCCATCGAAAACCGCTTCGGCGTTGCCGACAGGTACCACGGCACCAAGCTCTTCATCCGGAACAACGGCAAGCGCGTCATGACCCCGCTGATGGTGGTCATGCTCGCCATCGGCACCACCGATGTGCTCTTCGCGCTGGACTCCATCCCCGCGATCTTCGGCCTGACCCAGGACCCGTACATCGTCTTCACCGCCAACGCCTTCGCCCTCATGGGGCTGCGGCAGCTGTACTTCCTCATCGGCGGACTGCTCAGGAAGCTGGTCCATCTCAGCTACGGCCTGTCGGTCATCCTCGGCTTCATCGGCGTCAAGCTGGTCCTCCACGCCCTGCATGAGAGCGGCGTGCATGTCCCGGAGATCTCGATCCCCCTCTCGCTCACGGTCATCTGCGGCGTGCTGGTCATCACCACGATCACCAGCCTGGTCGCCTCCAGGAAGAAGGCCGAGCGGGAAGCGGCCGAGGAGGAGACTCGGAAGGACAGCGTCGAGGCCTGACGGGCCTACGTGAAAGCGCGCTGTCACGGTGATCCGGCGGGCCGGACCGTCGACGCGGACCGATCCGCCGTACGGGATGACCAGCTGAGGGTCGGGTGTGCCCGAGGCCGACGTCGAAGATCGCCATGGTCTCCGGGGCGTACGTCGCCAGCGCGCGCTGGACGGCCTCCCGCTGCTCACTGGCGTAACGTGCCGCCGAGGCCTGGTCGTTGGGCTGTCCGGTCGACCATGTCTTGGGGCGTCCCATCAGGAGCGCGGGGAAACGCCGCAGCAGTCCGCGCTCGCCCATGTTCCGCATTATGCGGAACACCTCCGTGGCACACGGCAGTTCCTGGGACGTCTCGAGGAACACCACACAGCCGTCGTACGCGGAGAGAACCGGCCCGGATCTCGCGATCCGCCATCAGCAGCCAGGAGAGAACTTCCAGATTCCCGCCCAGCTCCAGCCCTCCACCGCCCGCTGCGGCCCGTACCAGCTCCAGCCGCCGCCCGGCCGGGTTTCCGGCTCCGCCGCGAACGTTGCCGGATCGGCCCAGTCGCGGTCCACGTCACGGAACCGCTCGGCAGGCGGCAGCTCGTAGGGGCCCGTGGTGAACAGCGCGGCGCGCAGCGACTCCTCCGGTTGCGGAGCCATCGCTCCCGGCCGTCCCAGCTCGCACATCACGCTCGCGCCGTGGTAGCCGACGACCCCGGTGTTCCACAGCCGGGCCGGCAGATTGGTGTTGTCGCTGTAGCCGAAGAAGGGCGGCACCTTCGGCACGCTCTCCCGCGATGGCGTCGAGGTGCACCACGAGGAGGTGGGGTCCTGACGCGTACGAGGAGTCTCCCGACTCCCACTGGCTGTACCGCTTCTGGGACTGGGACAAGTCCACGGAGATGTGGGACGCCCATACGCTCGCGTACGCCGCCGACATGGCGGGGCTATGGCGGGGCTATGGGTGACGGACCGCCGCGCCGTTGGGTGGAGATACCCGAAGGCAGCCCGCTGCGGACGTGATCTGCCCGGCTACCAGCCGCGCTTGCGCCACTCCGGCAGATGCGGCCGCTCGTCGCCGAGCGTCGTGTCCTTGCCGTGGCCCGGGTAGACCCAGGTCTCGTCCGGGAGTTGGTCGAAGAGCTTCGTCTCGACGCCGTTGATCAGGCTCGCGAAGGCCTCGGGGTCCTTCCAGGTGTTGCCGACCCCACCGGGGAAGAGGCAGTCGCCGGTGAAGACGTGCGGCGGGCCGTGCGGGTCGTCGTAGACCAGGGCGATGGAGCCCGGGGTGTGGCCCACGAGATGGCGGGCGGTCAGCTCGACGCGGCCGACGCGGATCGTGTCTCCGTCCTCGACCGGTACGTCGGTCGGGACAGGAATGCCCTCGGCGTCGTAACGGCCGGCGAAGGTGCGTGCGCCGGTTGCCCTGACGACCTCGGCCAGTGCCTGCCAGTGGTCGCCGTGGCGGTGGGTGGTGACCACGGACGCAATGGAGTCGTCACCGATCAGATGGAGCAGGGTCTCGGGCTCGTTGGCCGCGTCGATCAGCAGCTGTTCGCCGGTGGTCCGGCAGCGCAGCAGATAGGAGTTGTTGTCCATCGGGCCGACCGCGACCTTGGAGATCATCAGGTCCGTCAACTCGTGCACATCAGCTCGGCCGCCGACCTTCACCACTCCGCTGTACGTCATGGGCCAAGCCTATAGCGGGGGCAGTGCGGGAAGCGGGGCTCCCGCGGTGTCCAGGTCCGCTCCGTCGCGACGGCCGGCGAGCCAGCCGAGCAGCGTGGGGGCGGCCCCGGAGACCGTGACCGGGGCGCCGTCCTCACCGCCGGTCTGCCACTCGCCGGTGTCCGCGACGATCCGGGTCGGCGGGACGTCCGCGCGGCCGGAGAAACGCTGCGCGAGGAAGGCGATCTCCCGCGCGGTGAACTCCTCCGGCAGGTCATCCAGCGCGTAGCCGATGCCCAGATCCACATGGTGCAGCTCGACCTCGATGAGACGGCGGAACGGGACGCGGGCCGCGACATCCGTCACACCGTTGCGGAGCTCGACGGTGCGGGTCCAGTCGGCGGGGTCGGCGCCCACGGCCTGGAAGCGGGCGGCGGTGTCACGCACATCTGCGAGCTGGGCTGCCAGGGTGCGGGGGGCGTCCCGCTCGATGTCGGCCTCGCGCGCCTCGGCGCTCACATACATCGGGCGGCCCTCGAGAACATTTACGAGTGCGTCGGCGTTACGGGAGAGATGGGCCAGGACATGACCGCGGCTCCAGCCCGGAAGCTGCGACGGTTCCGCGGTGCCGACGTCGTCCAGTCCGGCGGCTGCGCTGAGGAGCCGGTCGGTCGCTTCACGTACAGAGGCCAGGTCGCGCAGTGGATCGATCATGGGGCTGACGATAGTCGCGCCACACGATCGGGTGAAGGTGGCAGAGCGCAGCCGTAATTCGAATGCGCGTGCTATAGGCTCGTCAGAGGTATCCGGCATCCTGGATGACAGCAGCCGATTCACAGCTTGGATTCAATCGATCCGGCGGCCCCCCTAGTCTGGGACGGGGGCTGTGCCCCCGCTTATCTCAAGAAAGGTGCGCACCGGCGTGGCCGACCGTCTCATCGTTCGTGGCGCTCGCGAGCACAATCTCAAGAACGTCTCGCTTGACCTCCCGCGTGACTCTCTCATCGTCTTCACCGGGCTCTCGGGGTCGGGCAAGTCGTCCCTCGCGTTCGACACGATCTTCGCCGAGGGGCAGCGCCGGTACGTAGAGTCGCTCTCCTCATACGCCCGGCAGTTCCTCGGACAGATGGACAAGCCGGACGTCGACTTCATCGAGGGCCTCTCCCCGGCCGTCTCCATCGACCAGAAGTCGACCTCGCGCAACCCGCGCTCGACGGTCGGCACCATCACCGAGGTCTACGACTACCTCCGGCTGTTGTTCGCCCGTATCGGCAAGCCGCACTGCCCTGAGTGCGGCCGGCCCATCACGCGCCAGTCGCCGCAGGCCATCGTGGACAGGGTCCTCGAGCTGCCCGAGGGCAGCCGCTTCCAGGTGCTCTCGCCGCTGGTGCGCGAGCGCAAGGGAGAGTTCGTCGACCTCTTCGCCGATCTGCAGACCAAGGGGTACAGCCGGGCGCGGGTCGACGGGCAGACCATTCAGCTCTCCGAGCCGCCCACATTGAAGAAGCAGGAGAAGCACACCATTGAGGTGGTCGTCGACCGCCTCACTGTCAAGGACAGCGCCAAGCGCCGACTGACCGACTCGGTCGAGACCGCGCTCGGCCTCTCCGGCGGCATGGTCGTGCTCGACTTCGTCGACCTCGCCGAGGACGACCCCGAGCGTGAGCGGATGTACTCCGAGCACCTCTACTGCCCGTACGACGATCTCTCCTTCGAGGAGCTGGAGCCCCGCTCCTTCTCCTTCAACTCGCCCTTCGGCGCCTGCCCCGACTGCACCGGCATCGGCACCCGCATGGAGGTCGACCCCGAGCTGATCGTCCCGGACGAGGAGAGGTCCCTCGACGAAGGGGCGATCCACCCCTGGTCGCACGGCCACACCAAGGAGTACTTCGGGCGGCTGATCGGCGGCCTCGCCCAGGCACTCGGCTTCTCCACCGACATGCCCTGGGCCGGACTGCCGCAGCGCGCCAAGAAGGCCCTGCTGTACGGGCACAAGACCCAGGTCGAGGTCCGCTACCGCAACAGATACGGACGAGAGCGCGCCTACACCACCCCCGCCTTCGAAGGGGCCGTGCAGTTCGTCAAGCGGCGGCACAGCGAAGCCGAGAGCGACTCCAGCAGGGAGCGCTTCGAGGGCTATATGCGCGAGGTGCCCTGCCCGACCTGTCAGGGCACCCGGCTGAAGCCGATCGTCCTCGCGGTCACGGTGATGGAGAAGTCCATCGCCGACATCGCCGCGATGTCGATCAGCGAGTGCGCGGACTTCCTCGGCGAGCTGAAGCTGAACGCCCGCGACAAGAAGATCGCCGAGCGGGTGCTCAAGGAGGTCAACGAACGGCTGAAGTTCCTGGTCGACGTCGGCCTCGACTACCTCTCGCTGAACCGCGCGGCCGGCACCCTCTCCGGCGGCGAGGCACAGCGCATCCGGCTCGCCACCCAGATCGGCTCCGGCCTGGTCGGCGTGCTCTACGTCCTGGACGAGCCGTCCATCGGCCTGCACCAGCGCGACAACCACCGGCTCATCGAGACCCTGGTCAGGCTGCGCGACATGGGCAATACGCTCATCGTCGTCGAGCACGACGAGGACACCATCAAGGTGGCCGACTGGGTCGTCGACATCGGACCGGGCGCCGGTGAGCACGGCGGCAAGGTCGTGCACTCCGGCTCGCTGAAGGAGCTGCTGACCAACAAGGGTTCGATCACCGGTCAGTATCTGTCCGGGAAGCGGTCCATCCCGACGCCGGACATCCGCCGGCCGGTGGACCCGGGACGCCGGCTCACCGTCCACGGCGCCCGTGAGAACAATCTGCGCGACATCGACGTCTCCTTCCCGCTCGGGGTGCTGACGGCCGTCACCGGCGTCTCAGGATCCGGCAAGTCGACGCTGGTCAACGACATCCTCTACACCCACCTGGCCCGCGAGCTGAACGGCGCCAAGTCGGTGCCGGGACGCCACACCCGTGTCGACGGCGACGACCTCGTCGACAAGGTGGTGCACGTCGACCAGTCGCCCATCGGCCGTACGCCCCGGTCCAACCCGGCGACGTACACCGGTGTCTTCGACCATGTCCGCAAGCTCTTCGCGGAGACGATGGAGGCCAAGGTCCGGGGCTACCTCCCCGGCCGGTTCTCCTTCAACGTCAAGGGCGGCCGCTGTGAGAACTGCTCCGGCGACGGCACCATCAAGATCGAGATGAACTTCCTGCCGGATGTGTATGTCCCGTGCGAGGTCTGCCACGGAGCGCGCTACAACCGGGAGACCCTGGAGGTCCACTACAAGGGCAAGTCCATCGCCGAGGTGCTGGACATGCCGATCGAGGAGGCGCTGGAGTTCTTCGAGGCCGTGCCGACGATCTCCCGCCATCTGCGGACGCTCAACGAGGTGGGCCTCGGCTATGTCCGGCTGGGCCAGTCGGCGCCGACGCTCTCGGGCGGTGAGGCGCAGCGGGTGAAGCTGGCGTCGGAGCTCCAGAAGCGCTCCACCGGCAGTACGGTCTACGTCTTGGACGAGCCGACGACCGGTCTCCACTTCGAGGACATCAGCAAGCTGATCCACGTGCTGTCCGGGCTGGTCGACAAGGGCAACACGGTCATCGTCATCGAGCACAATCTGGATGTCATCAAGACCGCCGACTGGGTCGTCGACATGGGCCCGGAAGGCGGCAACGGCGGCGGCCTGGTCATCGCCGAAGGCAGTCCGGAACAGGTCGCAGGAGTCCCGACCAGCCACACCGGCAAGTTCCTGCGGGACATCCTGGACGCCGACCGGATCAGCGACGCGGTGGTGCCCGCGCCCCGCAGGGCCACGAAGAAGGCGCCGACGAAGAAGGCGTCGGTGAACGAGACGTCCGTAAACAAGACGTCGGTGAACAAGACAGCGGTGAACAAGACAGCGGTGAACAAGACAGCGGTGAACAAGACGGCGGCCAAGAAGACCGCTGCGGCGAAGAACGCGGTCGCCGCGAAGGCGGCTCCGGCGAAGAAGACGGCGACGGCGCGGACCAGCCGGGCCCGCAAGGCCTGACGCCGGTCACCGTCGTCCTCAAGCGCGGGACGGGCTGGATTTTCCAGTCCGTCCCGCGCTTGAGGACGAACCGGCTGTGGCTCCCGGACGGCCCCGGCTTCTCCCGCCGCCGTCAGTCGTCCAGCTCCGACGCGTACGGCGGCTCCGCACCCGTGCGGGAGCATGTCACCGCCGCCGCCCGTGCCGCGAAGCGCAGCACGTCACGCCAGCCGTCCGCGTCCAGCGCGTCCAGCACGGCTGACGCATCCGCCGACAGGGCGTCCCGGGCCGCGAGGCTGTGCAGCAGCGCCGCGTTCACCGTGTCGCCCGCTCCGATCGTGTCGGCGACCGACACCGGCGTGGCCGGAACCGAGACCTCCAACCCGCCCCGCGTCCGTACCGTCATCCCCGCCGCACCCCGCGTCAGCACCACCGCCGCAGGCCCCTCGGGCACGCCGCCGAGCCACTCCGCGTCATCCTCCGAGAGTTTCAGCAGCGACACATACGGCAGCCACCCGGCGAACCGCGCCCGATAGGCGTCCGCGTCAGGGATCAGACCGCCCCTGATGTTCGGGTCGAGCAAGGTGAAGACCCCGCGCCCCGCCTCCCGCCGCAGCAGCGCCTCGTACGCGGTCGCGCCCGGCTCCAGCACCAGCGAGCAGGTTCCGAGCGCCAGGGCCCGTACTGAATCCGGCAGCGGCGGCGGCAGCTCGAAGAGCCGGTCCGCGCTGCCCTGCGCGTAGAAGCCGTACCCGGCGGAGCCGTCCGCGCCTATGGCCGCGACCGCGAGCGTCGTCGGCTCGGGGCCGCGCTGTACCAGCGACGTGCCGACACCCGCCGAATGCAGCCCGGCCAGCAGCGCCTCGCCGAATCCGTCCGTCGAGACACGCGAGCAGAAGGTGACCGGTGCGCCGAGCCGTCCCAGGGCGACAGCCGTGTTGTACGGACCGCCGCCGAGCCGCGGCAGCAGCATCGGCAACGGCTCGCCGCCCCCCTGCGGGACCAGGTCGATCAAGGACTCTCCGGCGACGACGATCACGGCCCAGAACGTAACCCATCGCCCCAGGACGTAACAGGTGGCCCGCACGAAGGGCCGCCGTTCTCCGCCGGTATCGTCGGGTCTGTCACCGACACGCGTCCGCGACACCCCGATCGCGACGTCCCCGTCCGTCCAATGCCCTGATCAGTGGAGATTCCATGTCCGGCCAGCCCACCGCCCGCCGCACCGTGCTGAAAGGCGCCGCCCTCGCCGGGGCCGCCGGGCTGGGAGTCGCCGCCTGCTCCACCGAATCGAAGCTCGGTCACGCCGAGAACCCCACGCCGACCGCGCCCGTCGACCTCGGCTCGGCCGACGCCGTCCCGGTCGGCGGCGCCAAGCTCTACCGCGAGCAGCGCCTCGTCGTCAGCTGCCCGGCCAAGGGCCAGTACAAGGCCTTCAGCGCACAGTGCACGCACGCGGGCTGCGTCCTCGAAAAGCTCGAGGGCACCGAGGGTAACTGCCCCTGCCACGGCAGCCGCTTCGACGTCACTACCGGAAAGGCGGTCCGCGGCCCGGCGACCGTGCCGCTCCCCGAGGTCCCGGTCAAGGTGGCGGGCGGCAAGCTCGTCGCGGCCCCCGACGCCTAGAGCACGCCCTAAGTGTATTGATCACGAGCGTTGTTGACACGCACGGGTCTTGATCATGGCGAAGGCCTCCGTGTGTGGTGGAGGTGTCGAATTCTTCACCGCACGGAG